>URQU01000021.1 GCA_900550055.1 uncultured Coriobacteriaceae bacterium
GATTCCCTCGCCGATGCCCCGCAGCACCGATGGCCGGAGCGGCACGACCGCCTCGGGCCCCGCCTCGCCCACTCCGATCACGCTCGCGGAGCTGAACACGCCGCCCTTGGCGTACCAGTCGACGGCCACCGACGGGACCGAGCCGGACTCCGCGTCGAACTTGCCGTCCATCCTGAAATGCGGAAGCGCGCCGACCTGGATCTGGGGAAGCGTCAACCGGAGCGACCCGACCTCGGCGCTCATCCGCCGGCACGCCGACGAGACCGCGCCGGCCGCGGCGGACGAGGAGCTCCTCGCGGAGCCCGCGAAGTCGTTGAACGACGATTTCGCGGCCGTGGCCATGGACTGCGCCGACATCTTGGCCTGGTCCATCCCGCTGCGCGCCTCGGCGGTCGCGGAATCGACGGCCGAGCCCATCGACGTGCACGCCGACGACGCCTCCCCGCACGACGACGCGAACGCCGACAGCGCGGGCGAGCCGGCGACCAGCCCCGGCACCGCCGCCAGGGCCGCCGCCGCAAGGGCGGCGAGCCCCGCCGCCGCGCCGGGAGCGGCATCGGCGACGGTGGGCAGCGCCGCGCCCATGAGCGCGAAACCGGCAGCGGCGAGCACCGTCGCCGCGGCTATGGCCGACACGCCGACGGAGAGAGCCCCCACGCCGACGGCCAGCAGCAGCACGCCCGTCGAGACGACGAGCACGGCCGCTCCCAGGGCCGCGAACCCGGCGGCCGCGAGAAGCGCCGCCGCCGCGCATGCGGCGATGCCGACGGCGAGCGCCGCGAGTCCGGCAGCGGCCACGAGGGCGCCCGGGCCGAGGACGAACAGCGCCGCGCCCAGGGCCGCGAGCCCGGCCGCCGCCTGCAGCCCGCACCCCGCGGCGGTCGGCAGCGCGCCGACCAGCACGGCGACGCCCGCCGACGCGACGCCTATGCCGACGCCGACCATGAGCACCGCCGCGCCGAACGCGAGCATCCCGGCAGACCCGGCGGTGAGCGCCGGGCCGAGGGCCGCCGCGCCGATCGCGAGCGCGGCGACGGCGGCCACCATGCCGAGCATGGCCAGGGCGGCGCCCGGGCCCGCGGACGCGACCTGCATCGCGGCGGAGGCCAGCAGGTAGACGCCCGCAGCCGCCAGGGCGACGCCGCCGCCCACCATGAGCACGGCCGCGCCGAGGGCGAGCACCTGCCCGGCGGACATGCTCGCGGCCGTGCCCGCCGCCGTCTCGCCTCCGGCCATGGCGGTCAGCCCGCCGGCGGCGAGGGTCGACAGCGTCGAGACCGCGGTCAGCGTGCCGGAGAGCGACTTGACCGCTCCCGCCACGGCCGTCGCGCCCTTCATCAGGACGAAGCCGACGGCGAGCGCCCGCACGGCGGGCGCGGCCTTCTCGGCGTTGTCCCTGAGCCAGCTCGCCCCGTCCGCTATGCCCTGGACGGCCGGGTGGGCCGCGTCGAGCGCGGACTTGAGCGTGTCGGCGGCGCCTGCGGCCCCGTCCGCCCCGGGCTCGATGCCGAGAACCGCGGCGAGGAGGCTTCCCACGGCGCCGACCACGTCGAGCGCCGCGCCGCCGAGCAGCGACAGGTCGTCGGAGAGCGCCTGGACGGCGCCGTTGTCCGCGCACCTCGCGAGGAAGTCGGCGACCGAGTCGCCGATGCCGTCGATGACCTCGCCCGCCGACGCCATGCCGCCGGTGATGATTGGCTTGAAGGCGTCGAGGACCTTCGCGCCGGCGGTGACCGCCGACGCCTCCAGGTTGCCCATGGCGCCCTCGATGGTCGCCGTCGAGGTCGCCGCCTCCTTGGCCACGTCGGTCATGCCGAGCTGCATGATGGCCTGGTTGAACTCCTCGGCGGAGATCTCGCCCTTCTCCATCGCGTCGCGGAAGTTGCCCGTGTAGGCGCCGTTGGCCCTCATGGCCTCCTGCAGCTTGCCCGAGGCGCCGGGGATGGCGTCGGCGAGCTGGTTCCAGTTCTCCGTCGTGAGCTTCCCGGCGCCGGCGGTCTGCGTCATGACCATGGCCACGCTCTTGAACGTGCTCGCGTTGCCGCCGGCAACGGCGTTGAGGTTGCCCGCCGCCTCTGCCAGCTGCGCGTAGTCTGCCACGCCGTTGGCGGCCAGCTGCGCGGTCGTGTTGCGAATGTCGCCCAGGTCGTAGATGGTCTTGTCGGCGTACTCCTGCGTCGATGCCGTCAGGGCGTCGATGGTCGAGGTGTCCACGCCGCCGAACCCGAGCGTGCTGGCGAACTTCTGCGCAGAGTCCGACGCGCTCGTTATCTCGCCGGTCAGCGAGGAGAGCGCCGAGGCGACCTTCTGGGCGGCGGCGGACGCGATGCCTCCGGCGATGCCGGCGATCGCGGCGCCCTTGGCGCTCAGGGCCGAGCCGATGGACGAGCCCATTCTCGAGCCCGCGGAGGTGCCGGCGCTTCCGTACCTCGACACGATGGAGCCTGCCGAGGAGGTCGCCTTGCCCGAGAACGCCTTGGAGAACGCCGCGCCGCCCGACGTCCCCGCGCTGCCGAGCTCCTTGTTTATCTTCGAGCCGAACCCGCTCATCGTCGGCGTGATGGTGACCGACGCGCTGCCGACGTTGACTGCGCCCATTTACGCATCCCCTTCCCGTATCCCCAGTATCCTGTCGATGCCTTCGCGCGCGGCCAGCGCGTTGTCGCGGCGCCGCTGCGCCTCGGCGCGCTCCGCGGGCGTGCGCGGCGGCCGCGGCTTGTTCCTGCCGCGCCTGCCGTCCTTGGTCCTCTGCCAGACGAGCACCTCGAGCGCGTGCACCGCGGACGCGAGCATGTACTCGCCCTCGCTCCACCGCAGCTCCGGCGACTGCCGCCGCGCCGTCCGCGACTCGCGCGGGAGGGCGTACCACAGCAGGGCCCACCGCGAGCAGTCCTCGTCTACCGGCTCGAGAGGAAGGTCCATCCCGTAGAACTGGCGGAAGTCGGCGACCACGTCGGCGCGGTTGTCGAGCCAGTCGCGCGCGAAGGACGTCAGTTTTTTGCCGAGACGGCCTCGGCGACCGCGGCGGTGAACGCCTGCCAGTCCTCGCTCGAGCAGCCGAGCTCGTCGGGCGCCTCGCCGCGCTCGTCGGGGATGCGGCCGATGTACTCGACGACGCGGCCGCAGCAGATGAGGTTCATGGCCTCGTTCGCCGCGCGCGGGTCCTTGTCGCCGAGGTTGAGCGCCGTCTGCACCTTCAGGGACGCGAAGGCCGTCTTGTCGATCTCGAAGCTCTGGCCGCGGAACTCGACGGCCTCTATCTCGTGGGGCTTCTTCTCTGCCACGTCTTCCTCCTATGCGAAAAAAGGCGGGGCCGCGCGGCCCCGCCGGATGGTCGTGCCCTGCCAGGCGCTACGCGGCGGCGATCGTCTCGGTCGACTCGTAGTAGTCGTAGCAGGTGTTGCCGGCGTCGTCGGTGAGGTACTTCATCGTCAGCGCGCGCTGGCACAGCTCCGAGCTTGCGATGGAGAGGCTGTCGAGCTCGGAGGACTTGCCCGCGGGCACCACCTTGCGCCAGCGGCGGCCGTTCTTCAGCACGAGCTCGAGCACGTAGGAGAAGGTGTCGTGGCTGTCGGAGTTGTGCTTGACCGCGATGACGCCGTTCTCGTCGGTGACGTTCTTCTCCCCGTACTGGCGCTTGAGCGTGTCGGCCTTGATCTCGGCGAGGGTGAACTGCGCCGACTCGACGCGGCTGCCGTTGGTGGAGTCCATGACGTCGCCGTTCATGTCGACGATGTCGTCGGAGTCCTCGTCGATGTCCTCGACGTAGCCGTCCTCGGAGATGAAGCCGAGGCACCGAAACGCCGGGTCGAGCTTGGACTTGATATCGGTGGGCAGCGCCGTGCCGACCGGCGCGGAGAAGATGTATCCGCCCTTCACGCCCTTGCCGGCGCTGACGTTTGCCTGGTTGTTGGTATTGGTCTCTGCCATGCGGCAGGCTCCTTTCCGCTGTCTATTCGCAGACCCATACCTGGGCCTGCACGATGTAGCGAGAGCGGCCCGTGTCCGGGTCGTTCTGCCTGTAGGTGTTGGTGACCTCGGGATGAAACACGTTCGGCTCCTCGTCGAGGCCGTATACGGCCGCCTTTACCCTTTCCGAGAGCGCCTGGGCGGCCTTTCGCTGCTTCTTCCCCGCCCAGCAGTCGATGGCGAGCAGGACGGGCTCCATGTAGCTGCCGCCCCCGCCGATGCGCTCCACCGTGGCGAAGCTGCCCGGCGCGTCCTTGGGCACCTCCGGGTACGCAGGCACCCCCGTCGCCTTCGCGATCCGCCTCGCGACCGCCGCCTCTATGTCCATCAGCTATCCTTTCGCCGAGCCGAGCGCCTTCGAGAGCGTCTTGCGCTTGGCCTCCGAATACCTCGCCTGGTCGGTCTTGGTGCGCACCACCCGGCCTCGCGCGAGCGTGCCCTGGAAGACCTTGACCTCGTGCCCCTCGTACTCATATCCGCCTTCCGACAGGCCATCGTCGGCCGCGGCCTTGACCGCCTCGGCCTTGGCGTCTATCAGCGACTGCACCTGCGCCGAGTCCATGAGCGCGGCGTATCCCGCGCGATTCCACTTGAACCTACCCATCGGCGCGGGTCACCTCCACCGGCATGTTCCACGCGCCGGGCGTGGCGGCGGCAGCAGTCCGCTGCGGGTCGCCGACCACGTCGTAGGCCGCGCCGCGGACCTCGACAGAGCAGCCCCGCAGGTCCGCCGCGTACGTCTTGGGGAAGTGCAGGGTGTAGGCCACGGCCACGCCGTTCGGGCGCGTCGCGTCCAGGTCGGCGGTCGGGCCCGGGCACACCACGCAGCGCACCTCCTCGCGCTCCGGCTCGCCGCCGGCCGGCTCGCCCAGGTCGTCGAGGGCGGGCGCCGGCCGCACGACGCAGACGGGCTCGTCGGGTATGAGGCTAACCACGGTCCGCCTCCGTCATCG
The DNA here is from genome assembly GCA_900550055.1 of uncultured Coriobacteriaceae bacterium. Classification (GTDB taxonomy): domain Bacteria; phylum Actinomycetota; class Coriobacteriia; order Coriobacteriales; family Eggerthellaceae; genus Senegalimassilia. Next base: position 4,923 of record URQU01000021.1, read on the forward strand.
CCTCGATGCCGCCGATGCGGCACCCGGCCAGGCCGAGCCGCTTCAAATCGGACCGGCCGAGCCAGAGCTCCGCCGTCGGGTTGGCGAACGTGACCGACGCGTTGTAGCTTCCCGCCGTCTGGCTGTACTGCGTGGCGCCGGCCAGGCCGAGCGGCGCGCTCATCGCGCGCGACGCGACGGTGCACGCCACCGAGCACGCCGAGCGGTCGAAGGCCGGGCAGACGCCCGGCACGTACGCGCCATACCGCGATTCGTAGGCCGACAGCAGCATGTCGCCCGCATCGGCCAGGAGCGCGGCGACCCTGGCGGCGTCGCCGTCGGCCACCGCGCCGTGCCTCAGCTCGTAGTCGGCGAGCGTCGCGAACGGCTCGCTCACAGCGCCCCCAGAAGCTCGGCGAGCTGCGCCTTGTTGGCCTTCTTGGGGGCGAAGCCGCCCCTCGCCTCGATCGCGTCGCGCATCTGCTGCGCGGTCATCTCCTGCTCCGGCAGCGCGGCGGGCTCCGGCTTCGCCGCGTCCTCCTGCTCGGCAGCGGGGCCGGCGGCGGGCTCCGGCTCGACCGCCTCGGCCTGCTCGGCGTCATCGTCCTCCGGCCCCTCGGGGATTTCGCCGGCGGGCTCCATCGAGTCGATGGGCGAGGCGGCGTCGACGTAGCCGTTGGCGGACAGCTCGGCGAACCGCTCGGGGGTCAGCTCGACCGCGTCGCCGGTGCGGTGGATCTCGTAGGTCTCGCGGTCTCGGTACGGATATGTGACGGTTGCGAACATTCGCTCTCCTCCTTATGCGGTCGCGGCGATGGTGCCCTTGACGATGAAGTCGATGTACTCGGCGAAGAAGACGAGGCCGACGTACGCGACCGTGTCGTACGTGAGGCTCTTGAGCTCGGCGGAATGGGACACGGCGATGTAGCCCGTCTCGTCGGTGTAGCAGCCGAACAGCTCGTCTCCGTCGGTCGGGGATACGTAGACCTTGATGTTTCCCTTCACGGTCGCGTAGATGGTGCCGGCGGCGACAGAGCCGGTGGAGATGAGCGTGCCGAGGCCGGCCCAGTTCTCGATGTAGGAGATGCCGAAGGCCGAGAAGACCTCGGACTCGCCGATCTGCTTGGCGAAGTCGACGGGGTTGACGAGGAACACCGCCTCGACGTCGCCGAAGCCGTAATCCTCCACGAGGTTGCTGAGGGCCGCCCAGGCGTTGGCGGCGGTCGCGACGAGGTTCTTGCCGATGACGGCGGTCACGCCCTCGCCGCCGAGGACGTTGACGAAGTCCTTCTTGATGCCGCGCTGGATGTCGGAGAGCATCGCCGCGTCGGTCTTGTCGACGGCGGCGGCATAGCCGCGCTTCTTCACCTCCTGGAGCGTGGTCTGCTTGCGATACGGCTTGATGGCGACCTCGTAGGTCTTGACGTCCTCGTAGGCGTAGGAGGACAGGGGGATGTCGCTCCCCTCCGTGTATGCCGCCTCGGACAGCTTGCCGGTGATCTTCTTCTGGTGCAGCGTCTCGCCCACGGCCGCCTGGATGGGGGTGCAGGTGGACAGCATGGCCGCCAGCTTGTCGAGCGACTTGGTGAAGGTGTTCACGAGGTCGACGTTGCGCGCGGCGGCGAGGGTCTTGATATCGGGCATTCTGGCCCCTTTCTCCCCTTACTTGAAGAGGTCGATGTTGGCGGCGATGGCCGCCATGCGTTCCTTCTTGTCCTCGATTCCGAGGATGTCCTTCTTGGAGGGCTTGCCTGGCTTCTGCTTCTGGCCGGCCTCCGGCACCCGGGGCGCGCCGCCCTGCGGCTTCGCGATCGCCGCGATGGCCCGCGCCTGCTCGGTGAGCGCGTCCTCGTCGGCCCCGCTCAGCGTCGCCACGATGGCCCGGTCGAGGCCCGTCGCCTTCGCGACGGAGTCGACCAGCGCGGCGCGCTCAGATGCGGCCTTGAGGTCGCCGTTCTCCTTCTCGAGCGCCGCGATGCGCTCCTCGATGGTCGGGTCGGGCTTCCCCTGGGACTGCTTCAGGGCGTTGAGCTGCTCGAGGTTGTCCTTCGAGCGCTTCTCCCATTTGCGGGACTCCTTGACGGCGTCCTCGTAGAGGGCCTTGTAGTCCTTGCCATCGGAGCCGCCCTGGGCCTGCTGCGGGTCGGCCGCCGCCTGCTGCGGGTCGGTCTGCGCCTGCTGCCCTGCCGGGTCCTGGCCTGCGTTCTCCATGCTCGTCTCCTTTTCCCGCGCCGTGCGGCGCGTCGTTTCGCCCCGTGCGGGGCACGTCCTATATGAAAAAAGCCACCCGTGCGGATGGCTTAGATCAGCGAAGGCCCTTGAAGGGCCGCGTTTCGGCTCGCCCGAAGCTCTGCGCCTACAGCTCGAACCGGATTTCCCGGATGCCCGCGAGCTCTCGCAGCTCGCGTTCCATCTCGGCCTTCTTCGCCTTGTACGCGGCGGCGCAGCCAGGGCAGAGATGGTGCGACTCGTCGACCTTCAGCCAGCCGGAGATGGGCGTGCCGTCCGTCACGAGCGGCGAGAACGTCAACGGCAGCATGAACTTCGGGTCGAGGTCGACCCTCGACCCGCACCTGTCGCAGAAGATGGCGGCTTTTGCCACATAGCTCATCGATTGCTCCTTAATCCATAAAGCGAAATATCCTTGGTCGGGGCGGCGGGATTCGAACCCGCATGGGCCTGCGCCCGCCAGCTTCTGAGGCTGGCGCGTCTGCCTGTTCCGCCACGCCCCGATGGCACCAGGCCGGGGAATCGAACCCCGATATTCGGTTTTGGAGACCGACGCTCTTCCATTAAGCGAGCCTGGTGGGTATAATGCGGATAGAAAAAGCCCTGGGCGTGCTGGATAGCTAACCTGGGGCTTATTTCTTTATGTCGTCTACGGCCCCGCCGCTGGTCAACAAGATAACGCGGTCGATTTCATGCCTCGACATCTCGAGCCGCACGCGCTTCAGCGCGTCCTTTCTTGCCACATGGACCTCCTCGCAGTTGAGCACGACGCTAGAGGGCCTTACCGGCCCACCTTCCACTTTTTCGAACTGCTTCACTGCCTTTCTGATATTGCGCTCGATGAACCTAAGCCCATTGACGCCAGATGCATCGCTTGTCGGGCTCTTCAGCTCGCATAGCCTGCCGTCGAGCAGCAGATCGATATTGGAAAAGCCCTCCGGCGCGCCCTCCTTGCGGACGACGACCTCGTGACCGCCCGCCCGAAGCGCCTCGTGCGCCGCGAGGTCGTAGGAGCCGCCGCGCTCGTGCGCGAAGGCCTCTTTCGGCTTCTCGTACACGACTGGAGGCCCAGGCGAACCGAGCACAGCACGCTTCGCCGCGTCCTTGTCGGCGCTCGTCAGGCTTTCGTCCTCGTCTATCTCCTTGAACTGCTTGTAGCGCTCGTACAGCTCCTTCGGGCGGACGCCCTCGACCAGCTCCGCGTCCGGGTCGTCCCCGAACCCCGGCACGATCTTGCAGTCGCATCTCCTGTGGAAGTGCTTTAACTCGCCGGCGGTCTTTCGCGTGTGGTAGACCGCGCCGCGGCTCGCGAGCATCAGGCAGAACGTGCACGTCTCGAAGCCCGTCGGGACGCGGGCGAACCTGACGCCCTTGTCCTTGTCGCGGCCGACGTTGGCCGCGATCGTCTCGTTCAGGCTCCTGAAGGCGTCGTCCCTGGCGAACTCGCCGCACGCCTTCGCGAACTCGGCGTCGCCGCCCTTGGCGAGCTTCTTGGCCTGATACCTGGCCACGGCGTCCACCGAGTCCGGCCGGTAGGTCGTCATGGTGACCGCCTGATCGAGCCTCGCGCCGCCCTGCTCCGCGCGGTGGTCGTACCACTGCGCGGCGAACTCGGCGGCGACGTCGTCGTAGCCCTGAACGAACCCCTCCATGATGAGCTTCGCGGCCTCGCGCTTCTCCGCCACCGTCGCATCCTCGTGCGAGCGGCACCAGGCGAGCACGGAGGACTCCACGTCGGCGGCGGCCCTGTCCCCGATCCTCGCGACCTCGCGGTTGTACGCCGCGAACTCGGCGGCGCTAATCATCCGCCGCCGCGGTCTCGGGCGCCTGGCGCACGCCGGCCATCAGGTCGAGCGCGGCGGACCTCGTGACGTTGCGCCGAATCTCGGAGGAGACGTTGCGCACCTCGTCGTCGTCCAGGCCGTTGAGCCGCCAGAACGTCGGCGTCCCGGCGAAGCCGTCCACCACCGACGCCAGCTTTATCGAGCTGTCGGTCTGCTGCGCCAGGGTCGGCATCGCGGGGTTGAGGAAGTTCACCGACACGTCGCAGGCCTCCTCGGCCTCGGCGTAGCTGGCGCCCAGCTCGGTCGCCACCGCCGCAACGGCCACGCGCGAGAGCGCCGCCTTGGCCTCCTTGATGAACGTCTTGCACTTGAGGATGAGGGGCGAGTTCTCCAGGTAGATGGCGTCGGCGCTGCTCGGGTTGTCGCTCATGATGCCGAACTGGCCGACGTGGATGCCGGTCGCGGCGCTCATGCGCTTGCAGAGGTTCGCGAAGTGCTCGGTCATCGGCTGCATGCTCGGCTGCGCGAGCTGCCCGAACTGCGGTATGTCGCCGTCGGAGTTCTTGGTCACCTCGAAGATGGAGCCGATGAACGCGCTCCACTTCGTCTTGTCCGCGAACGCGTCGCCGTCGGTGCCGAGCAGGTACTTCTGCGTCGACGCGGCGAACGCGGCGGCCACCTCCTCGTTGACGCTCGCGCGCATGGCGCAGTCGATGAGCCAGCGGACCTCGGAGTTGATGCGCGACACGCCGAACGGGCGGTCGTCGTCGGGGTTGTACGGCATCACGAACATGGGCACGATGCCCAGCCCGTGCTCGACGTACTCCGCCGACCACCTGCCCTCCCCGTCCGCGCGGATGCGGATGAGGCACTCGGGCAGCATCACGTCCACCCAATCGGGGCGGTTCGTGCGGCGGCCGCGCTCTTTCGCGAACGAGACCACCCACATGCCCGCGGACAGGCACTCGCCCGCGTCGTCCCAGATGCCGGTGCAGAGCGTCGGCGGGTACGCGGTGATCCGCGCGTGCCCGCCCTCGTCGGCGGTCACCACCCACATGCTGAAGCAGTACTTGAGCGCCGAGTTCACGGCCTTGCCGACGCGGGTGGCCATGAAGTTGCGCCTCGCGACCTGTTTGAGCAGCGACTCCATGTCGGGGTCCTCCGGGGCGCTGAATCCGTCGAACGACACGTGGTCGCGCATCACCTCGACGCACTTGTAACCCCAGCCGCATGCGACCTCCAGGCCCTGCAGCGAGTCGGGCACCGCGATGCCCAGGTCCTTGAGCATGTTGCGCGCCTCGTAGTACATGAAGCGCTGGACGTTGCCCGAGTAGTGGGTCTGCCAGTTGTTGAGCAGCCCGAGCACCGTCTCGCGGTGCTCGGGGGCCAGGCCGTCGGCAGACGCGACGGCGTATGGGACGGAAACTGCCATCAGGTGACCTTCGCCTTCCGCTTTGGGTTTCGCTTGGATGTGGTGAGGCCGAGCAGGGCCAGGCCCGCTGCCTCTATAGGCGTCGAGTTCTCGCCGCCGAAGCCCCAGCCGCCGCCCTTGCCTATCTCGCGGCGGGTGGAGGTCGCGGCAGACAGGTCGAGGGCCGGGCACTCGACGTGGGTGATGCCGTCCGCCCCCGCCGCCTCGTACATGAGGCTCGCGGCGGTGATGGCCTGGTCGGTGGTGGGCCTGATCGCGTACCCCTTCGGAACGCCCATCTCCTGCAGCCTGTCGTAGAGCGAGCCCGCGCCGCTCTTGCCGTCGATGACGACGGCGCTGGCCTGGCTGGCGCGCACCGCCAGCCAGTTGACGAGCCACCTCGTCCCGCCCGCGGTCGGCTCGCAGAACGGCAGCTCGACGTGCGCGGCGGCGCCGTTGGACGCCGCCACGGCGAGCGCGACGGTACCGCCGTCGGCGCTGAACTTCACGCCGTAGGCGACCTTGGCGAAGACCTCCGGGACCTCCTCGTCCCCGACGAGCGTCTCGCGCCACGCGTCCTCGCCGATGAGCGGGGCCTCGGCCTGCTTGCTCGGCGGCAACCAGTAGCCGAGGTACTCCTGGGCGGCGCCCAGCTCGTCCATGTCCTTCATGCCGACGGCGATGGCGCGCGGGTCCGCGTGGTATCCGAGCGACGGCATGACCTTCGGCCACCTCGACCTGTCCCAGATGTCGCCGACCTCGGCGACGCCGTACTCGAGCCACAGCAGGTCGTCGGCCTTCTCGCCGCCCTCCCATGCCTGCTCCCTCAAGTCGCGGAACGTCTCGGCGGGGCTTCCCGCGCGCGTCGGCGTCCCGGCGTAGATGAGCTGCAGGTTGTGCATGGCGCCCGACGTGGTGGTCGGGTTGATGACCTGCGTGTGCTCGTTGCGCAGCTCCTGCGCCTCGTCGTACACGACGACGTCGAAAGAGAAGCCCAGGCGCGACGACTTCGTGCGGGTGGAGAACTGGATGACGCCGCCGGAGGAGAACGCCATCCACTCCTGGCCGGTCTGCGAGCAGACGTCTGAGAGCCGGTCGCGCCAGCCCGGCATGCCGTGCACCCTGTCGCCGGGCTTGCGGCCGAAGATCTTGCGGAAGCGCTCGAGCATCTCCATCGTCGTGGAGTAGTTGTGGTCGGTCCACAGCACCTTGTATCCGGCGAGCGACGCCAGCACGGCCACCCACACGATGAGGTCGACCGACTTGCCCTGCTGGCGCTGGACGCTGATGCCGACGCGGGGGTGCACCCACTTGCCGCGCGAGTCGACCGCCCCCATGTCCAGGAGCAGCTGGCTCTGCCAGGGCACGAGCTCGTAGCCCATCGACGGCGCCGCCGCGACGGCGACGTCTCCGATGGTGTCCGCGTAGGGAAGGACGCGGCGGAGGCGCGGCTCAGCCGAGCTTGCGGGCGATTGCGCCCGCGAGAGCGTCGAGCCCGTCATCAGCGCCGCCCCCTTCCGCGCTCTCCATCCTCTCGATGGCCTCGACCGTCTCCCGGTACTCCTTGGCGAGCCGCGCCGCCTGCGTGGTCTCGGCTTCGTAGAGCTGCCGCTCGAGCAGGCTGCGCACCCACCGCAGCCGCCCCAGCGTGTCCTGCCGGCCGTCCTCGTCGGGCGCCGGGGCGGTCCTCGGGCCGGCCATCGCGGCGGTCGCCGGTATGGACTTGGCGGCGGAGATCTCGCCGGACTCCTTCATCCGGGCGACGAGCGCGCAGACGCCGGAGCGCGAGCGGCCGAGCTTTCTGGCTATCGCCGCAGGCCCGAGGCCGGGATACGCCTCCCGCACGAACCTGCGCTCCTCGTCGCTCCAGGGCGTCCCGCGCGGCTTCTTCGACATGCCCGCCACGGGCATCGCCTCCTCTGTATGGACTCGTTTTTCGGGCCTGCGCAAAAAAGGCGCAACGCCCACGGGCACGCCGTCGAGGGGGCGGAGGGGGCATACCCCCAGGTCACCAGCGCCTGCTGGTCCTGCACCCGACGTCGCGGGGCCGTGGCCCGGCCGCCGCGCGCATGTCCGTTACGCTCTTGTTGCCCCGTCTTTCGTTGCATATGCGGTGCGCCGGCGCGACGTTCGACGGGTCCGTAACGGAGCCGCCGCGCGAAGCCGGCACGATCTCGTCGACCTCGAAGCTCATCGGGTGGCCCGCCGGAAGCGAGTAGTCGATCGGCCCGCCGCACAGCCAGCACGGCCGGCCCTGCGCCTTGAGCCATGCGCGCACCTTGCGCCGCGCGTGGCCGTTGGCGTAGCGCGACGGCGTGGTCATCGCCTGGCCGTCCTCGTCGGGCGCGCCGCGAGCCGCGCGAGCGCGCGCCTGTGCCTGCGCCTGCGGACCTGGCGCTCGTACTCGTCGCACGCGCACTGCGTGCACACGCCGCGGTTGACCTCGCGAAGCATCCCGCACATCAGGCAGTAGCCCATCCCCATTCGCTCCCCCTGTCCTTGGCGACGGCCACGGCGTGCAGCATGGCATGGGCCAGCGCGGTGTCCAGGTGCGAGGCGATGCGCCCCAGATCGAGCAACGTCATGGCGCGCCCCTTTGTTCGGTTGTTGTTCGGAAATGGCGGGAAGCCGGGGATTCGAACCCCGGGGACCTTGCGGTCCTCCTGTTTTCGAGACAGGCGCACTCGTCCGCTATGCGAGCTTCCCGCTTCATCTGGCGGATGGGGCGGGACTCGAACCCGCGGAGCCTCGCGGCTCACCGGACTAGCAAACCGGCGCACTCGCCAGCTATGCGACCCATCCGCGTCTGCAGGGCATGAAAAAGGCCGCTGCGTATGCCCGCGGCGGCCTGTGCCCATGAAAACTGCTTTACCAAAATAGCACGGTTAGGGTGCTCAAAAGTGCTCACATTTACTCGGGAAGGGCGTTGGGCATCTCGCGGCGCCACTCCTCCGGCATCACGTAGTACAGCGACACCGTGCCGCGCTCGACCATCCTGCGCGCCGTGGCCTTGCTCACGAACAGCTGCCTGCCGACCTCCGCATAGGTCATGCCCTCGACCTTGTGCAGCCACACGGCCCACCTGTCGTCGTTGCCGCGGCACAGCTTTCTGGCGTGCGCGGTATCGGCATCGCATCTGCCGCGCTCGTCGATGAGGCGCTCGCGCATCTGCACGAGCCTGATCACGCCGTCGGGCAGCTTGTCGCGGGAAGGACCGGAGCCGGCGCCCTTGGAGTAGTCCACGCCCATGAGCGCAAGGCTCTGCTCGTGCTCGGCGACCTCTGCCTCCATGTCGGCCACGGCGCGGCGCAGGCTGCGGATGTAATGCGTGTACAGACCGACCGTGTACGCCATGACCTCGTAATCGTGATGCAAACCCTGAACCCCTTCCCGGTGACCGACTTATACCGGAATGCTATCACATCGCCCGACGGCCTTCTCGCCCTGGGCCGGAGAGCGCCGTCCGGCAAGCCCTCTCCCCATTGCATCCTGTACATTTACTTCTTATACCGGGGCGGCGTTTGAAACGGGCGTTGTTTTCACGCTGCGACCTGCGCGAAGGCGCACGGCCCGGCGATGTGGAGAACCCGCCCCTCTGTCAGCCCGTTGTCAGCCGTATGCAACGAGGAAAAGCCCCGCCGAAGCGGGGCCTCGTTGCTATGCTCAGCCCGGCCATGCAGGGCCAGACGGAGCGCGGAGCGACCGCACCGCCGCCTCGAAGCTCGCGGCGGCCCCGGCGTCGCGCCCGTCCAGGTAGTGCGCGTAGACCTTGGCCGTGACGCTCGGGTCGGCATGCCCCAGCCGCTCGCTGATGGTCACGAGGTCGACGCCCGACGCTATGAGCCAGCTTGCGTGCGTGTGCCGCAGGCTGTGGAAGGTCGCCCGCCTGTCCAGGCCCAGCATGTCGCGCGTCCGGGCGAACTCGGCGGACAGGTCGCTCGGTCGCATCCACTGCGAAGACGGCGACGCGAGCGGCGCCCACTGGCCGCATCCGAGCTCGCGGATACGGTAGCCCACGTAGTCGGCTATCACGGCCATGTCGGCATGCGTCCCCGCCACCGCGCGGCGGCTCTTGGACGTCTTGGGCTTGTCCTTTCGCCACGGCGGGCGCCCGGGCACCGACGCCACCGTGCCGGACACGAGCACGCGGCACCGCGACAGCTCGACGTCGCGCGGCCGCAGGGCGCACACCTCGCCAACGCGCAGCCCGAAGTGCAGCGCCATCCAGAACGACCACGCCCGGCGGTACGCCCACGCGTCGGCCTCGCCCGACATCTGCTGCGCGATCCACTCGGAGAGCGTCCGCAGGTCAGCCTCGCCGAGAGCCACCGCCTGGGGATGCTCGGGCGCCGGCTTGTCGGCGTCGAGCACGGGGTTTACCGCCACGATGCCCTTGCGCCGCATCCAGGCGTATGCGCCGGCCAGGTATTGCCGCACGCAGCGCACGGTGGTGCTCGACAGCGGCGCGCCGCCCTTGCCGCCCGACGCGAGCAGCGCCACGAGCGCCTCGTCCACATCCATCGGCGTGAGCGCGTCGGCCCTCCTGGCCGCGAGCCTGCCGAGGTAGCGGCGGCGGTAGAGCGCGTAGTTGCGCACGCTGTGCGGGCTCGCGCCCATCGCCTCAGCCTCGCGGTTGTACGCGGCCAGCAAATCGCCGAGCAGCATGCTCGACACGCGCCCGCCTGCGGTGATCTGCGCCGCCCACTCGTCGGCCATGGCCTGCGCCTGCTCCCGCGTCTCGGCGTCGGGGAAGCTCTTGTAGGGCTTGGCCACCCGCCCGCTCGGCAGCTTGCCCAGGTACGGGCGGGCGTACCACACGCCGCGCCCGTCCCGCTTGACCTCGACGCGCATCACGCGCACCAGCGGATGCAGTGCCCGCGGTAGACCGCCAGCCCGTCGCGCAGGGCACGGCCGAGCGAGTTGTTGTTGATGCCGACGGCGCGGGCCGCGGCGGCTATCGACTCGTACTCGACCTCGTCTACGATGCATCTCCTGTGCCCATGCGCCTTCCACTTCCAATCCTTCTTCGCACGCTTCGGCGCCGCCTTGCCGCGCGCCGCGAGCTGCTTGGAGCGCGGCACCGGCTTCTGGTCGCACGGCTCGCCCGTGAGCGGGTCGAAATACCGCACGCGCACGGGGCCGGACCCAGGCGACGCCGGCTCGCAACCCCAGGGCCCGCCGCCGCAGACGGGTACGTTCTCCTTACCGACCACGCTTGTCGTCCACATCCGCGGCCACCCACCTTTCCTCGAACTCGTCAACCTTCCCGGCCTTCACGGCCTGGGCCAGAGCGCTCAGCATGTCGCTTACGCGTACGCTGAGCGCGCTCATGCCGAACGCCGCCGCGTCGAGCCTGTCGTACATCTCGCATGCGGCGAGGTCGACGCCGCATGCGGCTCGCAGCTGCTTGGCCCATCCGCCGTCCAGCGCGTCGATGCCGCCGGCCGCGTACGCCGCGCCGACGGCGTCGAGCCCGTCGCACCGCACGAACTCCGAAACGGCGTCGCGCTCGGCGGCCTCTATCTCGTCCGCGACCGAGAGCACTGCCCTAACATCCATCGGCTTCGGCCTCCTTCCAATACTCGCGCATGGCCATGCGCGACGGGTCGCCAGGCGCGTACTCGTCGCAAACCTCGCGCGGCCTCACGTGCTCTTTATGCTTCTCGCACCAGTAGCTCACCGTGGCCGCCTTGAACGGATCGTATCCGACCATGCGGCAATGCGCGCAGGCGTCGCACTGGATATCGTGCTCCCTAGACCTCATTCGCCATCCCATCCTTCCGGCATGTCCTCGATGCGGCGCTTCGTGGTGTATTTGACCTCGATAATCGGTTTGCAAATGAACACATTCCCGCAGCAGGGGCATTCGTGCTCATGTTCGCTCTCGTCCTCATAGCTGGATTCGTCATCCTCATATCCGCACCATGGACACGTAATCAGGTCATTGAAAGGCTGCTCGTTCTCCCATGCGTATTCGCGGTCGAATCGCTTCTCGCATTCGTCGCACCACGAACGTCCGAGCCTCCCCGCGATGGGGCCGCATGTCCACGGCTTGAAGTTCGGCGTGGGCTTGCCGCATCTGTCGCACGTGTACATTTCGCTCATTCGCTCACCACCTCTCGCTCGCACTTCGGACAGCAGTTGAACGTCCCCGTGATGCAGCAGTGCTCGTAATCCTCGACGCGGTTGCCGCACACGCTGCACTCGAACCCGTTGGCGCACGCGCCCATCTCGGTTTCGTCGTAGACGTTGCGGCATGTCGGCCTGTCGATGAGGTCTGCCAGATAATCGAACAGATTTCCGCCCTCGTAATGCACGCATTCGAGCACACGCTCGAACGTATCGAAGGCGTTCTGTTCGAGCGAAACCTTGGGCAAGCTGCTGACAAAATCGCGCGATTTGCGCAACTGTGAGGCGATATCGCGACGCTCATCGTTGCTAATCATCTGTGTTACCGACCCTCTCTTCGATTTCGCCAAGCAACTCGTCCAGTCGTTCTTCCTCATCAGGCTTGTGTTCAAACCGACAGCGACGTGTGCCACGAACCAACGATGCGTCGAGTTGGTCGTAGTACACACCGCGCGTCCGTTCCATGTAATCAATGGCGTGGGTGTTCGTGCAGCCGTAGTGCGAACATCCTTTGCTAAGATCAAGCGTCGCATGCCTACACTCACAGCATGACGGTGTATGGACGCAGCGCCAGTGCATGAGGGGGTGTCTCCATTTGCTAATCCTCATACAACACCTCCAACCCATATGCCACGGCGGCATCGTGTTCGATACGGCATCCACGCGCGTTCTCCCAGCCTTTGCAGAAGTAGGCCGCATGGCACAGGCTCATGTTCTCAAGCGACTTCGCGAGGTAGCAGAGCGGGACCTGCACCACGCCGCGCCCCTTCATGGCCTCAGCGCTATACCATTCGTCGGTGAACAGGGTGTTCACGAACTCGTAGCCCATCTCGCGCAGATTCGCGCGCGCTTTGTTCCTCGTCTCCGCGATCTCCTCGTCCGTCATACCGGCCATCGGCTGCGAAATCATCGCCTTCTTGCTCATCGTTCGGCTCCTTTCTCGTGCTGCCTCGCCTGGAGCACGTACATGTAATCGCGCATCAGGCCGATGCACCTGCTGCAACATGCGTGGTCTGCCTGCAGCATCCAGAGCATTCCCTCGCCGTCATCTTCGAAGCCGCCACCCCATCCGTGCCTCGACTCGATGCGCATGAGCAGCCATGCCAAAAGCTGCTCATACCATTTCATCACCGGTATCATTCGGCACCTCCCTCTACCACTCGCACCCCGCACTCGGGGCAGAACGCCCACGGGAACTCGTCGAACCCGCTCATGTCGTAGTATTTCCCGCACGCCGAACAGCAAAAGCCCTCTCCCTCGCGGGCCATCGCGCACGTCGGGCGGTCGATGAGGTCGGCCAGCCTGCGCATCACCCCGCGCCAGCTGCCACCTTCGACCTTCGTGATGGCTGCGAGATTCTTTTGCAAGCTCAATCCGCCCAGGTCGTCATTCGCCGTGTAACGCAGCTTTTTCGCTATCGCTCGGCATTCGCTCCCGCTAATCATCTTCGTCTCCGTCACAAAAAACTTCCCTGCTCGTACGCCAACACGCCTCGCTGTAGTTCACCATCCGCCACAGCAGCTCCAAAGCCGATGCTCTGCGGAAGCTTCGATGACCACCGCCCTCGATGACCTTGGTAAGTGCGCCGGCTTTGTTGGGGCAGAGCATCGATGCCTGATAAGGAATGCGATAACCCAGCTGATCGCGAAGCTCCTGCGTGCAGACGAGCCAGTTGACATCGCCGTCGAACGTCAGCCCGTGGCCGCTCCTGTAATCGTCCATGCAGCTTTTCACCTCGACGAAAACGAACGTGCCGCGTTCAAGCGCTGCGGGATACGAGACCATCGGGAACGGCTTGAACCCGACGAAATCGACGCGATGGATGTCGTCAACCCAAACCTCCTGGGCAACGAGCGTGAACTCGCGGCGAAGCCTCTTAAGCACCGCTTCCGAGAGATTACGCGTCACATCCTTTCTGCTAGTCATCGTCATCAACTCCTGGCCAAATCAGCTCAGCCAAACGCTCGAACACGGCGCAGAAATCCGATGAGTCGCCGTAGTAATCCGTCACCCGCTCCGTTAAAAGATCGAAGAACTCCTCCTTGTAACGGCAACGCGAGAACCGGCTGAGGTGCAACAGGTATTCCGCGATATCGCGGCGCTCTTCGTCGAGAGTCGTCATTCGTCCCGCCCTCCATTCCTCATCGCCTGCGATGGGTAAAAGTCGGCTTCGTAGATCCAGCAGTCGGTCACGCCACAGTTGCGCAGCCAGAACAGGTCGGCATCGGCCGCGTCCTCGAACACGGCGACGATCTCGTCATCGCAGACGGCGATGTATGCCGTTCTCATAAGATCGTCTCCACGCACCACGCCGCCGCGGCATCCTCGCATCTGCGCACAAGGTCGCGTCGCATCTTTTCCTCACAGGACCCAGGGCCGATAAACATGCAGCCACGGCACCTAATTTGGCTGTAGGGCTCGGCTCCGCGATTGCGCGAGTAATCGCACGGGCTTAGCCAGGCATCGGCGATGATGCTCTCGAAGCTATCGCCCATGATTGCCACGCTCCTTGCATTCCTCGATTGCCTCGCGAAGCCTCATGTAGCATCCGTCGCAAACGTCCATGGCATCGTCGCTGGTGATGCATCCGAACCTCATCTCGTATTCAGCGGAAACGACTACCGCCTTGGCGGCATGGCCGTTGATTTCGGCTCCGCACAGATCGCAAAACGTTTTCCTGCTCATAGCTCATCCTTCCCGCAGCTCAGGCGCTCGCCGCACATCGGGCAAAAGCGAATCGGCAACGTCATCGCGTAGCCTCCAGACAGTTCAACATTGATGCGAAACTGGTCACCGAAGTACCTGGCCGCGTTGAAGCAGCAGACAGTCTCGATACAGATTTCCTCGACATCGCATCCCGTGCTGGCCACCCTCATCATGTCGACGTGCTGCTCGCAATACTCGCAGCTCATCGCCCGGCCCTCCTAAGCCTTCTCGCACGGGCCAGGAGGTCCTTGCACTGAAGCGTCGCGCACTCGGCCTCGGACAAGGCAGGGCCGCAGCAGTCGCTGCAGGTCCCGGTGCCGCCGTAGTACTCGCAGCACGTCTTCTCGGCATCGGCCGCCAGCCGCTCCCAGCTGTCGCGCGGGATGCGGGTCAGGCGCGACGCCTGCAGCGCCTTGCACCACGTCTCCTTCCTGCGGTCGTCTACGGGCGCGAACACGCCTGCAAGGCTTTCCGCGTCGGCGTCGACGGCGAACGCACAGCCCATGCCGACGCCCACGACCACCACCCTGTCGCCGGATTCCGTCATCGCCAAATCGCCCTGGCACAGCCACTGGCCGTTCGCATCGAGCGGCGCCTCGACCACCGGCACGCGTCGTGCATGCGCCGCCCTATCGAGGACGTCGGCCAACCGACGCGCGTCGTCGGCCTGCAGGAAGACCAACGACCCTCCGGCTTCGCCGGCCCCGCGCCTCAGATGGCGCGCGGTCTCCACGCACCATGCCGCCTCTTCGTCCACAGTCCCACATCCTCTCCCCGGGCCCGCGCCCGGAATCGTCATCTCAAAACCCTGACGCGCCCGCCAGGCTCGTCGCGACCGGTCGGCGGCAGGCACACGAGCCTGTTACCAGCGCGCCCGCCCATCACGTCGGGGAGCCGCACGATGGCGGTGTTCCTCGCCGCGCTCTCCGTGAGGGCGGCGAGCTTGCGCCCGGCCTCGAGGTCCGCCCACGCAGCGAGGCGCAGGTCCTCGGCGCTCATGCCGCGCCCTCCGCGGCGAAGCCGGGCGCGGGCGATCCCGTCAGCTCCGGCTCGCACCCGGGGCACGCCATCGTGCCGTTCGGGGCCTTGAGCAGATGCCGCCTGCACTTGCGGCAGCGGCTCCCGGTCCTCTCCCAGCCAGGCCCCGCCTGGCCCGCGCCTTCTGCGCGCTGCGCGGCGTATGCCGCAGCTGCGCGGTGCGCAGAAGCGCTCGCTGATAGCTTTGCTTCTTCAGGAAGCAAAGCTTCAGCTTCGCTTTAAAGGGGTCCGATAAACCACTTTCAAAACCGGTTTCCAAAGGGGTTTCCGAGACGTTCTCGTTAGCTTTCCCCGTAGGTTTCCCTGATGCTTTGGAAGCGGTTTTGCGACCCCTGCCGCCCTTGGGCGTCTCCATGTCGCGCCGGATGAGCGGGACGATGGAGTCGGCCACGAGGCCCTCCATGTCGTCGAACTCGGGCGGCTCGTCCTCGAACGCCGCCTCGAGAATCTTCAGCGCGAGCTCGGCGCGCGCTGAGCGGTCCTTGATCCTTTTCAGCGGCATGTAGAAGTTCTCCCAGAACTGGAAGCGCCGCATCTCGGTCATCGCTGCCTCCTCTGCGCGGGTATCTCGTAGCGGCGGAAGCTGCGGTTGGCGGTGGGCTGCTCGGCGATGTACTGCATGACGCGCTCGGCCACGCTGGGCACGCAGTCGAACGCGACGACGTAGTGCCTGGGCGGCTCGGGCGGATCGACCACGCCCTCGCGCTCCCACATCTCCCGCAGCGCCTTGGCGCAGGACTCCTGCGCGGCCCGCAGCCTCTGCTCGCTCATAAGACCCGCCTATCTCTAAAACGGAATATCCTCGTCGTAGACCGAAGCGGCCGCGTCGATGACCGGCGCCGGCGCCTGGACGGGCTGCGGCGCATAGCCGTAGCCCGCGTCGTCTCGGCGGCTGCTCACGAACTCGAGGTCGTCGACGATGACGCCGAGCTTGCTGCGGCGCTGGCCGCCTCTCTCCCAGGAGCTGTAGCGCAGCTTGCCCTCCAAGGCCACCTTCGAGCCCTTGGTCAGGTAGGGCTGCAGCTTCTCGGCGCGGGCGCCGAACACGGTGCAGTCCACGAAGTTCGGGCAGTCCTCCCATTCGCCGGTCTGCTGGTTCTTGCGGCGGTCGTTGACCGCCACGCCGAAGTCCAGGATGGACATGCCGCTCTGCGTGGTGCGCAGCTCGGCGTCCCGCGTCAGGTTGCCGCTGATGGCCACTCTGTTGATGCTCATGCCGCCCTCCTAGCCGATGCAGGCGTAGACGGCCATGACGGCAACCCACGCCACGAGCATCGCGCCGAACGCCGCGTATCCCGCGTTTCCGTCTGCTATAATGCAGACGGCTTTATCCAAAGCCTTGCGCGCCTGGCCTCGAAAACTCGGCGCGCATTTTTTATTCCCTCGCATTTCCTATCCTTTCTCGTTGCCCTTGATGCTGCCTCATCGGCATCCGGCCCTCATCCATGCGTCGAACCAGTCGCACTTGACGAGGATTCCCCTCTGCTGCCCGTCGGGCAAAAACGACTTGAGCCTGCCTGCCCTGCGCTCGACGTCGAGCGTCGTTCGGGGGATTCCCGTCGCCTCGGCGATCTCGGCGATCGTGTAGTACGGCTTGTCGGGCAGCTTGGCCTCGACGGCCATGCGGCGAAGCCCCGTCAGCTGGCCCGCGTCCGGCCTCGGCTCGGCCGTGGCGGCGCACTCGAGCAGCTTCTCGGCCGCGGCGACGAGCTCGCGCGCGATCACGACGACCTCCTCCATGCTCGCATCCATGCGTATCCCTCCTCTCTCGTTCTCGTCATCGGGCTGGCTGCCGGGGCGCAGGCGTTCTTGGCAATGTGCTACGCGTATCAAAAGGGGAATCATGGCAAACCAAAGGAGAGAACCTTCGCCATCCGTCCCGGTCGGTGTTCACGCTCCCGGCGGCAACCGGCGCCCACGCCCCAGCAGCCAACCCGATGTTTCGGCTTTTTGACCGAGTTATTAACAGTAATTTAATTCCTGCGAGCGGCGAAAAAAAAATTCGTTGACGTCTACTCCAAGGAACTCAGCAACCGCTAAAGCGGTTTCAACACGCATTTTGTGCGGGTTGTCCTCGTACTCGTCGTACGTTGGACGAGAAACGCCCAGGTAATTCGCTATAGCGACCTTCGTCACGCCCTTCGATTCTCTGAGCGATTCCAGTGTCTGCATTCGACCTCCTTTCGACGTAACTTACGGTAATTTAATTCCTGTATACAGTCAAGAATTTTTTTACTAAAATGCAAGAAAGTTTTTACAGTTGAAGGGAACCCAATGACGATAGCCGAGAATATCATCAAGCTGAGAAAGCTATTCGGCGTTACCCAGCGTGAGCTCGGTGCTGTCGCCGGCGTCTCGGAGAACGCAGTATCGAAATGGGAAAACGGGTATTCAGAACCACGCATGGGGGCAATCGAAAGAATGGCTGCATGCTACGGGCTTACCAAGATGAACATTATCGAAGACGGCGGCATGGACATGATTGACCCGCTCACAAAGCGACCTCGTGAGGAAGCGAGACGCACGCTCAACATCAAGGGCGCGCCGATGGCGAAGGTGCCGTTGGTCGGCAACACGCACGCCGGAAAGCCGTGCCTTCCTGAGGAGCTCGACGAGTTCCCGGAGGTGCTCGTGCCGCAGTTCCTGCTCGACCGCGACCCGGGATGCTACGGCCTGGAGGTCGACGGCGACTGCATGGACCGCATCTGCCCTCCCGGCATGGTGGCGGTCGTGCAGCCGAGCGTCCCCGCGAAAAGCGGCGACGTCGTGGTGGCCACCATCGACGGGGCCGATTCCATCATGCGGCGCATGACCGTGATCAACGGCGATTTGATTCTATCCCCCGAGTCGCACAACGCCGGCCACGAGAACATGTACATAGCGGCCCAGGACGACCGCCAGGTACACGTAGAGCACGTCGCCTACTTCCAATCCAGGGAAGCTTTCTAGAGGAGGAAAGATGGGACTCTTCGATAAGATTCTCAATAACACCGTGGCAGCATCGGAGGGCGCGCTGTCTAACTTCTTGGCCACAGACAAGCCAAGCTCGCACCCAGACGTAAGCACCTCGCACCTGTCAGTTGTTCTAGACGGCGACAGCGAGAAACAGGCATACACATTCGACGGCGCGCCTCTGAAAGGTATGAGAAACGGAGACGTGGCTTTCGCCCGCGTCGTGGCATCTCCTACGAGGCTGCACAGCGACGCAACTGGCAGTGATTGGGACTCTCGGATGGCGGTGTCGCCCTCGCCGTAAACGGACGCGTGTTCGGCATGACGAACACGCTGGACACAGCGTTCAGGGAGCTCGCGGTAAAGGGATACGACATCCAGGTGAAGATTAAGCGCGTGGGACTCTACTGCAAGGGAATCCCGGACATCGTGCTGATGATTCCTGACAAGAGCGAGGTCTATCTGTGGCGCGACGCTTGCCGCGCCCTTGGCCGAGAAGTTCCGTTCGAGGAAAGGCACTCCAACGAGTGCGAGGAGGCCGCCGAGCTAGAGCAAAACCGCCGCCGCATCTCCAAGATGTCAGGCATGGTTCTCCCGCTCGGCATCGATGGGGAGGTTTTCTTCTTCGAGAACGACGAGTGGGACGGAGCAAGGCCCAACGATGGCGAAACCGCTGTGCTTGACATCGAGACGGAGGAGCTCCCTCCGAAAAAAGGCTCCACGGCGAAGCCCCATATCTCCATGAAGTCGTTCGGCGTTGAGGTGAAGGACATCTCCGCCAGGAACCGCCAATACGAGGTTATGTCCCAACACGTTGGCGATCACCCGCTTGTATCCACCTGCACGAAATATGAAAGAGACGGTAAGACCCTGTGGTGCGTGACCGTAGTCTATCTCAATCGCTAGGAGACTCCATGGCCAAGACCGCCGAGTTCGATTTGGATATGCCAGCCTCTCATGTTCGGTCAACGGCAACATTGTACCGCGCCGCCGCCCAGGAGGACCGCCAAGTCCACGTAGAGCACGTAGCCTACTTCCAAAGCCGCGAGGCGTTCTAGGAAAGGAGAACGATGGGCGAACCCATTAAAGCCGAAATCATCCTGTACCAAAACGAGGGGGCAAACGTCCCGGTCAAAGTCTGGTACAAGGATGACGACTTGTGGCTTCCGCAGAAGGCCATGGCCGAACTCTTCGGTGTATCGGTGCAAACGATCTCGGAGCATCTTTCGAACATCTTCGATAGCGGAGAGCTACAAAAGCCCAGCGTAACCAGTTTTTCAGGTTTTTCCGAAAAAACCTCCAGCAAGGGCGGCCGACCTGCAACCTACTACAATCTCGATGCCGTCATAGCCGTCGGTTACCGCGTCAACTCGCTTCGAGCAACCCGCTTCCGCCAGTGGGCGACGGCGACCCTGAAGGAGTACATCGTCAAGGGCTTCGTGCTCAACGACGACATGCTGAAGAACGGCGCGCCGTTCGGCAAAGACTACTTCGACGAGCTGCTCGTGCGCATCAGGGACATCCGCGCAAGCGAGCGAAGGGTGTACCAAAAGATCACCGACATCTTCCAGGAATGCACCTACGACTACGACCGCAACAGCGAGACGGCCCGCAACTTCTACGCGACAGTGCAGAACAAGCTGCACTACGCCGTGACCGGTCACACCGCCGCCGAAATCGTGCAGGAGCGGTCAAACCCCGAGCAGCCGAACATGGGACTCGCCACATGGAAAGGCGCGCCGGACGGCCCAATCCACTCCAGCGACGTGATCATCGCCAAGAACTACCTGACCGAGAAGGAGATTCGCGAGCTAAACAGGCTCGTGACCATGTTCCTGGACGCGGCGGAGGACAGGGCCGAGCGGCAGCAGCTGACGAGCATGGACGACTGCAGGCAGCTGCTCGACGGTTTCTTGACGTTCAACGGTAGAGACGTGCTGCAGGGGTTAGGGAACAGGAACAAGAAGACGGCGGACAAGATAGCGCTTGAGCGCTTCGCCGAATACAGGAAGGTGCAGGACGCAACCTACGAGAACGATTTTGAGAAGGCCGTGAAGCGGTTGCAAGGCTAACAGGAAAGCATTGCCCCGCATATGCCCTCCCGGCATGGTGACGGTCGTGCAGCCGGGCATGACACCGCATTCCGGCCACGAGAACATGTACATAGCGTCCCAGGACGACCGCCAAGTACACGTAGAGCACGTAGCCTACTTCCAAAGCCGCGAAGCGTTCCAGCAACCGAATAGCGCAGCACGTTCATACGAAATGATGAGGTTACGCACTAGAAAGGAGACCGATGGACAGTAGGGAAATCGAGAAGAGAAGGCTGACGCTTGATGACTTGGCGCACCTCGACGAGGAAACGGGCGTCGAGTTCTGGTACGCCAGGGAAATCCAGAAGCTGCTCGGATACACCGAGTGGCGCAATTTCGAGGTTGCGATCGATAGAGCAAAAGCCTCGATGAATTCCAGCGAATCCCCTGATGAATATCATTTTGTTGGCGTCAACAAAATGATAGAGATTGGAAAAGGCGGGCAACGCCGAGTTCGCGACTACATGCTCACGCGCTACGCATGCTACCTCATCGCCATGAACGGCGACCCGCGCAAGGAAGAGGTCGCGTTCGCGCAAAGCTATTTCGCCCTGCAAACCCGCAAGCAAGAGTTGATCGAGGAGCGCATGGTCGCGATCTCGCGCATCGCGGCGAGGGACGGGCTCGTCGAAGCCGAGCGGGTATTTTCCGCGAACATGTACGAACGAGGGGTCGACGGGCAGGGTATCGCAAGGGTTCGCTCGAAGGGAGACAGGGCTCTGTTCGGCGGGCACTCAACCGCGTCCATGAAGAAGCGCCTGGGAATCAAGGGGAGCACTCCTGTCGCCGACCACCTTCCGGCCGTCACCATCGCGGCGAAGCAGCTTGCCACCGAGCTCACGAGCCACAACATCGAAGAGCGCGACCTGTTTGGCGAAGGCCCGATCACGTCGGAGCACGTGCAAAACAACCAAGGCGTGCGCGATCTTCTCGGAAAACGCGGAATCAAGCCCGAAGACCTTCCGCCGGAAGAGGACGTCAAGAAGCTGCGAAGGAAAGTCGAAGGCGACAAGAAACGGCTCCAGAAGGAAGCAAGGGGATTCGGGCGAAATATCGAGGGGTAGCGCCGACGCCGGCAAAATGGTAAAGCCCCGCGCATCACAGGGTTGCCGCCCTAGCGCGAGGCCATCGAAAACACCAACCGAATAAACGGAAGGCAAGGTGAAGTATATCATGCTCCACTCAGAACATGGAATCTGTGGTCGGAGGGTCGTCAACTTCGTAAACCTTGAGAATAAGGTACTTCTTGTTGGCGTAGCCACGCCAACGCGCATTGTATTCTTGCGTGATATCGAGAAGCACGCGCATCTTTGTGCCGACGCCAAATCTCTTCGAATCAAGTTCACCCAAGAAGGACTCGTCCGCAATTGCCGCACTGATTTTCTGCCCATTGTACAGAAACTCCCATTTCCGGGATTTCGAATAGACCAGGCAAGGCTTTACAACTTGCAGGAACGCCTCATTGCTGATATGGCGTATGTCGGGGCCTTCATGGTTTGGAGATGCGGCGATACCCGAGAACTCGCTATGATCAGCGCGAAACAAAATATTTTCACCAGTGCTCATCTGCACTGCCTCTATCTCTGGGTTCTCGTCTAGAGCTCCAAACGACGAATCTATAGCAGACGTCGCATCGGGATGATTGACATAAGTGTTGTATACCCGACTGTCAATATTATTGATATCGCCATCAATGTTAATGATTGTGATGTTCTCTGCCGGCTTCTCATCGACTTTTGAAACTGAGGATTTACCGGAAAGCTTCTGTTTGAATCCGTAGAGACCGGCAGCAACGATAATCGCCGCGTCTATCCCGTCCTTGTTATCGCGAAGGAACGAAAGAAGTCCGCTTCCTGCTTGGGCCGCAACGGACACAACCGCATCCAGACTTCCCGGCTCGGTGGCAACGATGCTAACGCGCACCCCATCCTGCAAGCCTGATTCCTTGGCAGCAGCCTGGATGACAGTTGCATAGTTCAGAAGAACCTGCGTAAACGTCGCCACATCCACTTGATGCGACTGTCCGTCGAATTTGATTGTGACGCGCTCTTCGCTCATACCGTCCCTTTCGTTTTGGAGGTAATTATGCCACGAAAAAAGCAGCGCCGCGCGTGGGGCTCCGTCACCGAAATCAAGCGCGGGAAGAAGTACGTGCTGAGGTGGATGGAGAACACGCCGGAAGGCCGCAAGCGCAAGACGCGCACCGTATACGGCACATACCGCGAAGCTTGCGCCGCCCTGGATGCGATCCATACCGAGAATCGCGAGAGCCATGCGGCTCCGACTATCGGCGAGGTTTACAAGAGGTGGTATCTCCCCCGCATGGACAAGAACCTGCTCGACGGCACGATCAAATACAACACGTACATCGGCCGCGTGAAAATGTGGCGCAGGCATATAGAGCCGCGATGGTCGACCGTCCCGGTCGACTCCGTCGCCCCGCTGGAAGTACAGCAATGGCTAGACACGCTATCTCTTGCTGTTGCCGAGCAATGCATGGTGATACTCAAACAAATCGTCGATATAGCAGTCATGTACGAGCTCGTACAAACAAACAAGTTTCGCACCAAATATTGCATGCCGCAGAAGTCCGCTGGATACGGGAAGGGCATTTATGATAATCAGAAATCAGAGGAGATTCTCCACCTGCTGCGCGGACAGCTGCTAGAAGCGCCATACATCATCATGAGGTTCGGAGGGACGCGAACCGGCGAAGCTCTCGGAATCCGCGTTGACGAAATCGAGTTCGTTGAAAACCACAGTCTGGAGTTTGCCGTCATCCCGATCGTCCGCCGCATGGACAAAGCCCATGAGCCAGTCGAAGACCTTAAAACAAAAGAAAGCAAGCGGACGACGGTTATCCCGCCGCCATACAGCAGCAGGCTGAAAGAAATCGCGGCGGACCTTGAGCGAGACGGCATAGAGTGGATTGCCAACAGCGGGAACGGAGCGCCGATGGATATCGGCCGAGCGAACTATCTATGGCGCTCTGCCTGCGAGAAGGCAACGGGCTATAAACTGATTCCCATGCGCAACCTGAGAACCAGCTGGAGAACCAGCGCGGAGCTTGAATGGGGCATCGACCCTCGCATACTTGAAATCCTGATGGGCCACAAGCTAGGGGGGACAACAGGCAGGCATTACATGCGCCCAAACGGGCAGATGGAGACGGAAGCCTTCATGCGGGAATATGCAAATAACGTATCCACTTAGGATAAGTTAGGATAAAGTCCAGCAAAAGCCCAGGTCAGAGCATAATAGAAATCAACGCCGAGAATTACTAAGAAGCAAGCACGGTGCCGATATCCACCTGAGCTGGGAGAACAACCGCCAGAAGAACGGCTAGCACAGCGTAAGCGGCCGATTTCGAAGCATTTAGGATACGCGAAGGATAAGTTGCACGAGGCTGTCCGTCCCGCACAATCTCACCGAACGCAAAACGGGGAAAGCAGGTGCTCCTGCTTTCCCCGTTGTCGTTAGCATCAAGCCATACAGCTGACGACTAGTCGACGTCGATCTTGCAAACCCAACCGTGCTTGTCCTCCAGCTTGCCATCCTGGATGCCGGTGAGGGTCTCGCGCAGCTGCTTCATGACCGGGCCGATCTCGGTGCAGCCAGCCGGGAAGACGACCTCCTGATCGGCGCCGTTGACCTTGTTGTCGATCTGGCCGACCGGGCTGATGACGGCAGCGGTGCCGCACAGGCCGCATTCCACGAACTCGCCGTTCGCAACCTCTTCCCACGTGACATAGCGCTCGTCGACGGTCATGCTCAGATCCTGGGCAACCTGCACCAGGCTGCGACGGGTGATGGAAGGCAGGATGGAGTTGGTATGGGACTTCGGCACCACCAGCGTGCCATCCTGCTTCACGAACAGCACGTTCGCGCCGCCGGTCTCCTCGATGTAGGTGCGGCTTTGCGAATCCAGGTAGATGTTCTCGGCGTAGCCGCTGCGATGCGCCTCCATGGTCGGGCGCAACGACATAGCATAGTTCAAACCGGCCTTGATGTTGCCGGTGCCATGCGGCGCAGCGCGGTCGTACTCGGACACGCGCAGCTTGATCGGCTTCAGGCCGCCCTTGAAGTACGGGCCGACGGGCGTGACCAGGATGCGGAACGTGTACTCGGGAGCCGGAGCCACGCCGATGACCTCGCCGGAGCCGATCATGAACGGGCGCACATACAGCGTGGCGCCGGAACCAAACGGCGGCACCCACGCAGCGTTCGCCTTCACAACTTCCTTAACGGCCTCGACGAAGCGATCCTTCGGGAAACCCGGCATCTCAAGACGCTCAGCGGAATCGAACATGCGGCTTGCGTTCAGATCCGGACGGAAGCAAACGATGGAGCCATCTTCAGTAGTGTAAGCCTTCAGACCCTCGAACACTTCCTGGCAATAATGGAAGATGCCGGCGCACTCGGAAAGATGCAGGTCATGATCGGTGGTCAAACCACCCTCGTCCCACTCGCCATCCTTCCAATGAGCTTCGTAGCTGTAGTCGGTCTGACGATAGCCGAAATCAAGGCTACCCCAGTCAAGATCTTTCTTCTCGACCATCGTGATGCTCCTTCGTGAAAGGGCGTTCGCGCCCAACGTGCAAATAACGCTTGCCGAATACCTTACACCCAAAGCAAAGGGAAAATGGGGAACATCTGGCCCTACGGCAGGTCTAAAGGACGTAACCACGTAGGAATTTACCTGTTCGAAACAATCAGCGAGCAGGTCTTCTCAGCAAGCACGGACAGCATTAAAACGCTGCGGTCAGGCAATCGATGCAGCGCCACCCCTTCCATCACAGCAAGAAGAACCGTCGCGCTCAGCCGCCCATAACGCAGCTCTCAACGTAAAGCATGCCCGAAGGGGCCGCGCCGGCCGACCCTCGCTACTAAGGCGAAGCTTTGTACGTCACCGCACAACCACCCGTTTCTCTTCGCCCAAGAAGCCCATAATATGCAGCGAAGACACCATCGCGGGCAAGCAAGAACCATGGCGCCGGAATTGCACACGCCATTAGGCAGACCGGTACGACCCCAGGCGAGAAACACGCTCTTAAGCAAAAGGGTCGCCGACCAACGTCGACGACCCTTCAACAGATGCCCTATCCATCTTGCGACGCTTGATACGCCACCATCACATGGTTCACGAACCGCGAATCGCAACCAAAAAGAGGAAGTTTCTCACTACATGCTGAACAAACCGAACTGCGCAGCAACATAGGCGACCAGGATAACCACCAGCAGCACCGGCGCAACGAACTTCACCATAACAGTGAACATCTTCTCGACCTTGAACGGACCGGAGGATTTCACCTCGTCGATGATGGCCTTGGGCTTGATGATCCAGCCGACGAACACGCATGCCATCAGCGCAGCCAGCGGCATCATCACGGAGTTGGAGATGAAGTCCAAGAAGTCCAGGATGGTGCTGCCCGGCCCCAGCGGCTCGATGAAGGCCAGCTGGCAATAGCCCATGTTCACGATCATGGCCATTACGAAAATGAACACCATGGAAGCAATGAGCGCCTTCTTACGCGTGATATGCGCAGAATCCTGAACGATGGACACGCAGGTCTCAGTAAGCGAAATGGAGCTGGTCAACGCAGCGAACACCACCAGCAGGAAGAACAGGAAGCCCATGATCGAGGCAATGCCGCCCATCTGGTCGAACACATTCGGCAAAATCACAAACATCAGCGACGGGCCAGACTTCGAAGCAACAGCCTCAGCAGAGCCCATTGCCACGAACGCAGCAGGCACGATCATCAAACCTGCCAGGAACGCATAGCCGGTATCGAAAAGCTCGATACGGCGCACGGACTGCTCCAGGTTGTCGGACTTCTGCATATAGGAGCCATACGTGATCATGATGCCCATTGCCAGCGAAAGGCTGTAAAACATCTGACCAAGTGCGGCAATGACCAGCTCAACGCTGAACTTGCTGAAATCAGGCGTCAGATAATATGCCAAGCCATCAATAGCGCCGGGAAGCGTGAGTTCGTAAATGCAGATGCCGGCCGTCATGATCAGCAGCACGGGCATGAGGATGCGATTTGCGCGTTCGATGCCGTTCTTCACGCCAAGAGCCACAATAGCGAACACGATCAACAAGAAGGCAATAGCCCAGATGAAGCTCTCGCCGCCACCGCCGATGAAGTTGGTGAAGTACGTACCGCCATCGGCAAGCGCCGCAGAGCCATCCATAAGGTAGGCGCCAGCATACTTGAGCACCCAACCACCGATGATGCAGTAATACGGCACGATGATGAACGGAATCGCGGATGTGAAGATGCCGATAAAGGCGTATTTCTTCCCGAAGGATTTAAAAGCGCCAAGCGCGCTTTGCCCGGTTTTGCGGCCAAGCGCCGACTCAAGCATCATCAACGTGAAGCCGAAGGTGACAACCAGCACCACATAAGTGATGAGGAACACGCCGCCGCCATACTTCGCAGCCAGATACGGGAATCGCCACAGGTTTCCCAAGCCGATAGCCGAAGCCGCGGCGGCCAAAATGAACGCCCATTTGCCCGACCAGGACGCACGTGCGCCCCCTGAATTAGCAGACATGCCACTCTCCCATCCTTGCGTGGCGCGATCCTGCGAACATGCCGTAAACGGTCCCGACCCGTCTACGATTCCAAACTGAAAAGAGCTTGCCGCAAAGCAGATTCACCTACCGCCTTCGGCAGGTCTGCATCAGACCCTGCAAGCGCCGAGAGCGCGATACCGATATCACAGATCGCGCATTCCCATACACCAGCATTGCGCCAATGAACTGTACATAGTTCTGAAATTATAGCCATCAATGAGCCTTTTGGGGACTAACAGAAAGCTGAATCGGGAAGCGGTGCACAACGAAAGAAAGCCGGCCTCCAGCGCATACCGCAAGCCAACCCGCCCAGCAGGGGCCCCGCGACGCGAAAGGGCGCCGGCGGCGCGCGCAACGCCGCTCGTGGGGCCGCAACCTCTCCCAAAACGCGCAAAGGCCCGCAGGGGGCGGTCCCCCCCGCGGGCCTCTCTCGGCGCATATAGAAAAGCGCCCTCCGCGAGCGCGACG
>URQU01000022.1 GCA_900550055.1 uncultured Coriobacteriaceae bacterium
GCATCGATAACGCGGACGATCTTGGCAAGGCTGCGCCGCGCGCCGTCGAGGTCGGCCAGCTGAGCCGCCAGGTAATCGTAGCGGCTGCGCAACTGCTCGTATTCCTGGGCGGCATCGGGGTTGATGGCGCCCATGTTGGCGATGCGGCGGCGTAGCTTGAATGCGTTCTCCTCGGCGGCGCCGCGGTCGTCAAGCTTGGGCAACTCAAGCGCCGTCTCAAGCGGCACGCCCATGTCTTGCACGATGGAGTTGACGGAGGCATCGACGCGCACCTCAAGACGGCCCTTCTCCACGCGGGCGGCGGACAGGCGCGCGTTGACGTCATCGTAGGCATCGTGGGCGGCCTTGGCCTGCTCACGCGCGGCGGTGACCTGCGCATGCAGGCCCGCCGACGAATCTTGCGCCTGCTGAGCCTGCTGCTCAAGGTCGTGCGTCCAACGACGGGCGCTTGCGGTGAGCTCCTCGAACACCGCCAGAAGCGGCGCGATGCGACGCTGCGCCACAATCTTGCGTGCCAGCTGGTTTCGCAGCTCGTCCTCGGCGGCATCCACCGCTGCCACATCGCGGCCGCGGGCGTCCACGATGCGCGCGGTGTAGGTGTCGCGTTCTCGCAGGGTGGCTGCCGAAAGCTTGGCCTCCGACAAGCCGTCGCGCAGCTGCGCCGCCTCCTTGCGAAGCGGCACCACCTTCGCCTCGATCTCCTCGCATCGCGCGGCACGGGCTTGCGCGGCTTGCGCCAAGTCGGCCAGCTGCGCCTCCAGCTTGTCCACGGTAGGGCGAGCCTCGGCCACGGTTTTATCCGCCTGCTGACGCTGACGCTCCACATCGGCGAACTCGCGGCGCGTTGATGCCAGAGCATCGGCTGCGCGCTTGGCCTCAGCCGATGCCGACTGAGCCGCCCCTCGACGCTCGGCAAGCTGCTGGGAGAGCCGCAGGCTTTCGGCCTGTGCGGCGCGCAACGCCTCTTCCGCCTGGCGCTCGACCTGCTCGGCTTCCCTATGCTGTTCGGACGCGCCTTCAAGCGATGCGCGCAGCTCGTCGAGCTGTCGTGCACGTGCAAGGGCGCCCTCGGCGCCGGCATCCACCGTGCCCACCGTCAGCTTGCCGCTAGGCCAGACGATGCACCCATCGGCCGCAACGAATCGAACGGGCGCGGCCGCAGCATCCTGCAAGCGCGCAGTCTGAGCCTGACGCGCCGCTTCGAACGTGTCGCAGACCACCACGTCGCCGAGCAGCGCCTCGACCGTAGAAGCCGCCTGCTCAGGATATTCCAACATGTCGACCAACGCCTTGCCGCCGCAGGCCTGCGCAGCTTGACGCGCGGGAACGCCGGGACGCATGCCGCCGGCGGGAAGCAGCGAAACCTGGCCATCGCGGCCGCTTTCCAGCACGTCGCTCGCAAGGCCTGCAGCCGCCTGAATCGAAGGGATCATGAGCGCCTCGGCATCGCCGGAAAGCAGATGCTCCACAAGCGCCTCGAAGCCCTGCGGCGCGCGCACGGCGCGGGCGAGCGGCTCAAGCTGCTGGCCGGATATGCGCGCATGCTCGAGAAGCCATGCGCGGGCAGGCCCGGCAGCCGCCGATGCGCGCTCCACCTCTTGAAGCGCGGAAATACGGCTTTCAAGCGAGGTGGCCTGGCGATGCGCCTGGTCGAGCGCGGCACGGGCGGCATCGCGCTCCTTGATGGCGGCGGCAACGGCACCGCGCGCCTGCGATTCGGCCTGCTGGCACTCATCGAGCAAACGCTGGGCGGCCGCGCGGGCGTCCTCGAGCTTTTGAGCCCGCTCCTCGGCATGGCCGAGCGCCAGCTCAAGCTCCTTGGCGCGCCCTTCCACCAACTTGGCGTGCGCCAGGCCGTTGGCCAGCGCCTCCTGCGTCTGCGACAAACGGCGGCGAGCATCCTCGGATGCGCGGTCGTCGGCGCGTCCTTGGCGCTTCAGCTCCTCGAGCTCATCTTCCACGCTGCGGCGGGCCTGGGCGTTCTCGCGGCGGGAGGCATCAAGGCGCTCAACGGCCGCCTGCGCGGCTGCCAGGTCGCGACGCACCGCCTCAAGCTGCGCTATCGCCTGTTCGCGCTCAGCCACTGCCTCGGCGCGCTTGGCGCGACCCGACTCCAGCTGCACGCGCACATCGGCCTCGAGGCTTTGCGCCCCGCGGCGCTTCTCATGCAGCAGCAGCACGGCGCCGTCGAAGCGCTCTACGGCCGACGATGCGCGCTGGTAGCTGCGCGACAGGTCGCCTGCGTCCTGGGTTTGCTTGCGAATCTGCTCCTGCAGCGCCTCGGCGGCGGCTTCGGCCATGGAAATGTCCTGATGACGGGCCTGTAGGTCTTCCACCAGCTGATGCTCGCCGGCGCACGCCGCATCCCAGCTTTGACGCAGGCAGCGCAGGTCATCGACGGCTAGCGCGAGGCTGACATCGGTAAGCTGCCCGGAAAGCTCCTGGTAGGCGCGGGCCTTTTTCGCCTTGCGCTCAAGCGGGCCGAGCTGCCGTCCCACCTCGCCCGCCACATCGCGCACGCGCGCGAGCGTGGCGTCCATGGCGGCCAGTTTGCGCTCGCTTTTCGCCTTGCGCTGCTTGTGCTTAAGCACGCCGGCGGCTTCCTCGATGAGCGCGCGGCGGTCCTCGGGCTTGGATTGCAAGATGGAGTCCAGGCTGCCCTGGCCGATGATGGAGTGCGTGCCGGTTCCCAAACCGGAATCGTGCAGGATGTCGAGCACGTCCATGCGACGCGCCATGCTGCCGTTGATGAGATATTCGCTTTCGCCGCTGCGATACATGCGGCGCGTGATGGACACCTCGTTGAAATCGACGGGCAGCTTGCCGTCGGAGTTATCAAGAACCAGCTCAACCTCGGCAAGGCCCGTGGCCTTTCGGGCCGACGAGCCTGCGAAGATGACGTCTTCCATAGCCTGACCGCGCAGGTGCTTGGCGTTGCGCTCGCCAAGCACCCACAGCACGGCATCGGAGATATTGGATTTGCCGGAGCCGTTCGGACCCACCACGGCAGTGATGCCCGGCTCCAGGGAAAGCGCGCTTCTGTCGGCGAACGACTTGAAACCCTTGAGCACGAGCGACTTCAAGTACATGCGCTAGCCCTGTTTCATGCTCTTATGCAGCTCGCGCTCGTGCTTCTTGCGCGCCTTCTCCTCGGCGCGGGCCGCAGCTTTATCCGCTTTTGCCCGCTTGGCCGCGGCGGCCTTCTCGGCGCGGGCCTGTTCGTCCATGCCCAAACCGAAAAACTCGCCGAGACGCGCCAGCGTGGACTTCGCCGCCTGGCTTTCCGCTTCCTTTTTCGTGCGGCCCGTGCCACGCGCAAGGCCTTGATTGCCCGCGAACACCTGGGCAACGAACGTGCGGTCATGAGGCGGGCCCTGCGTTTCCACAAGTTTGTAGGTGGGCGTGATGCCGTCTTCCTGCAGACGCTCCTGCAGCGCGCTTTTCGGGTTTTCCGGCTCGAGTGCCATCTCCTCGCACATGCGCGGGATGAGCGTGCGGTAGATGAAATCGCGCGCCACCTCCACGCCGCCGTCAAGGTACAACGCGGCCACTACGGCCTCGTAGACGTTTTCGAGCGCCGAATGCAGACCGCGCTTGCCCGTGCCCGTCTCCGAGGAACCGAACACGATGATATCGGCGAAACCCAGGCCCGAAGCCACATCCGACAAGCTTGCGCCCGACACAAGGGCTACCTTGATGCGCGTCAGACCGCCTTCGTCGAGCTCATGGAAGCGCTCGAAGGCGACATCGGCCACGATGGCGCCCAAAATGGAGTCGCCCAAAAACTCCAGGCGCTCATAGGAATACTTCACCGCTCGGCCTTCGGTGGCCGACGGGTGCGTGATGGCGGACAAGATGAGCTGCTTGTTGGAAAACGAGTAGCCTAGGACCTCCTCCGCCCTTTGTAGTTTTGAGGCTTGTTCTTCTGTTAAGGTCATACAACCTCCGAAACCGGTATGAACGTACATCGACGATATGGCGACCATACCGCATATTGCGGCTGGTTCACATGGTGTTACTTGATTGTATCCGAGCCGTTTCCAGCTTGCGCCATGTGCTGGATTATCTCAGAAACGCCCTGACGCACCACGCGCGCCGTGGTGAGCACGCCGTTTTCGACGGCCACCGCACCCGAGCTTCCGTGCCCGACGATGCAGGCGCCTTTGACGCCGAGAAGCGGAGCGCCGCCGTAGGTGTCGGGCGACACCTGGTTTTTCAGGCCCTTCAGGCCGTCTTTGACGCACAGGGCTCCGATCTTGCCCTTCGTGGTGGACATCATGGCGTCCTTGATGGCGCCGAAGAGCACCTTCGAGGCGCCCTCGATGGTTTTCAGGCACACGTTACCCGTGAAGCCGTCGGTGACCACCACCTCGTACTGCGCGCCGAGCACATCGCGCCCCTCGCAGTTTCCGGCGAAGTTGGTCAGGCGCTTGGCCATGAGCTCATGAGCATCCTGGGCAAGCGCATTGCCCTTGGTGTCCTCCTCGCCGATGTTGAGCAGCGCGGCCCTGGGCGACTCATAGCCTAAGATCTTCTGAGCATACACGCTGCCCATCTGGGCGAACTGCACCAGGTACTCGGGCTTGCAATCGGCGTTGGCGCCCACATCGCACAGCACGATGGGACGAACGGGGCTTGGCACCACCGTGGCCAGGCACGGGCGGGAGATGCCCTTGATGCGCCCCATGACCAACGTTGCGGCCGCCAGGCAGGCGCCCGTCGAGCCTGCAGAGAAGAAGCCTTGCGCCTGGCCATCCTTCACCAGGCGGCAGCCCACCACGATGGAGCTGTCCTTCTTCTTACGCACGGCCTGCGCGGGATGCTCGGCCATGCCGATGACCTCGGCGGCTACCTGCGCACGGCAGCGGGCATGTTGCGCGGCGAACGGCTCGACCACGTCGGCGGGACCGCACAAGATCACGGTAAGCCCCTCGTCGGCGGCAAGCGCCGCTGCCACGCCCTCGAGGACGACCTCGGGAGCGTTATCGCCGCCCATGGCGTCCACTGCGATGGTAACGTTGTCTGTCATGTTGACACCCTTTCCCTAGCAGGCGTTGCGCTTCGCACACGGCGCCGTTGCTAAACGCAAGAAAGCCTCTCTGCGCCAATGGCGCCGCAGAGAGGCTTCAAGTTGCAATTGCACGCTATGACGGCGTTACTCCGTCTCGATGACCTCGCGGTTCTTGTAGAAGCCGCAGTTCGGGCACACGCGGTGGGGAAGCTTAGCCTCGCCGCACTGCGGGCACACGGAACGGGAAGGGGCTGCGATCTTGTCGTTGGTGCTACGACGTGCATGAGTGCGGGCGCGGCCCATTTTTTGCTTAGGTACTGCCATGATCTATCTCCTTGCTTTATGTCGGGCGCGCGTGGCGCTCGCTCGTTCGCTGGGTAAACACGCGAAGCGATATACTACCAAAGTGTTCATGTGCATGCAAGCAGTTGTTCGCTGCGCACACATAAACCCATGCAGGTTCCATAATCTAGGACTACTCGCCCAGATTCAGATCCTTCAACGCGGCGAAGGGGCTGACGCGGCCGTCGGACATGCGCGGCAGGCCGTCATCGGGCTGCTCCGAGCAAGCACACGGCCCCTCGTTGAGGTTCGCGCCGCATTGCGCGCACAAACCGGCGCAATCCTCTCGGCACAGGGGCACGAGCGGGGCCTCGACCAGAAGCGCGGCGATGATGAGCGGCTCTAAGTCGAGCACCTTGTCGGCGCCGAGCACCTCGAACTCGTCGTCGTCCATATCCTCGGGCGCCGGACCGTCCTCGGAGAGCAGGAAATAGCCTTCCACTTCCCCGTTAAGGTCGACCTGGAAATCATCCAGGCAGCGCGCGCATGCGACCGTTGCCGTGCCACGGGTGCTACCCATGACCAAAAGCGCATCGCCGGTGTTGGTGACGGTGACGCTCCAATCGATGGGCTTGGCGAATGTATAGGTATCGGGGCCCGCCTCAAGCTCCCCTAAGGCAAGCTGCCCTGCAAAAGAGGAGCTCTCCGTGGTAACGAAGAGCTCCGGCGGGACCTCGAACTTCACGGCATCCATTACTGGCGACCCTGCGCCATGGCGTTGGCGTTGAGGCGATCGCGACAGCGGCGCACGTTGTTGAGCAACGTGTCAAGGCTTTGCTCGACGTGCCCGAACACCTCGTCGGCGTAATCTTCGGCGCCGGCGCGCGTTTGACGCTCGAGCTCGCGTGCATCGGCGACCAGCTGGTCGGCCTGCTGCTGGGAGATACGCACGATCTCCTGCTCGGAGGCGATGGTCATCGCCTGGCTGCGCGCGTCCTCGATCATGCGGTTGGCCTCGGCCTCGGCATCATCGAGCAGACTTTGGCGCTCGCGCACGATCTGGCGCGACTGCGAGAACTCGCTGGGGAACGTGTCGCGGATCTCGTCCATGATCTCGAATGCCGCAGCGATATCCACCTGGCGCAGGTTGCCCTTGCCGAACACCGGTTTAGAGTCCTCAAGCAGAATCGAGAGCTCTTCCAAAAGCCCCAGAACCCCTGTTTCGTCCATGATGATCCTTCCACCCAGGCTTGCTGCGTTTGAAAACTGCGTTTAGGCACACGGGCATAAGGCCACGCATGCAGATAAGCATGATAGCATGCCGCCCGGCGCTTGCGCCTGAAGAACAAAGCATGCACATACGACGCGTGCCGCCCGTGTTCAGGCGGAACGCGTCGACCCCGCGATATGACGATGGCGCCGGCGCCTTCCCCGCTGCCCGCAAGGCACGGTATCGCCGGCGAGCGGCCTACTTCAGGTTCGCGTACTTCTTCTTAAGCGCCTCGTACACGCAAGGCGGAACGAACTGCTCGATATCGCCGCCCATCTTCGAGATCTCGCGCACGATGGAACTGGACAGATACATGTATTGCGGCGGGGACATGATGAACAGAGTTTCCAGCTGCGGCGAGAGCTGATAGTTCATGGCCGTCATCTGGAACTCGTACTCGAAATCGGTGATGGCTCGCAGGCCCTTGACCACCACGGTGGCGTCAAGTTCCTTGGCCAAATCCACGAGCAGGCCCCTGAAAGGCACGGCGCGGACGTTTGGCAAGTGCGCGGTGGCCTGACGAACCAGCTCGACGCGCTCCTCGAGCGTGAACAGGGGCCCTTTCTTCTGGGAATCGGCCACGGCCACGATCACCTCGTCCATCAGCTGGGATGCGCGGGCGATGACGTCGAGATGCCCCGAGGTGATGGGGTCGAACGTGCCCGGTGTCAATGCGCGTTTCATGACGCTGCTCCTTCTTGATCGTTGTTAAGATGCGCTACGCTCGCAGGCGCGCAGCACGTCTACGGTAGTATCGCCGTACTTCTTACGGGACGCAAGCTCGAAACCGAGCTCAGCCGCCGCCAGGGCTGCCGTATCATTGCCGGCAAGGGAATGCTCGTAAACGATGATGGCATCCGGCGCCGCCACACCGCGCTCCACCAAGCCGGCCACCATGCCCAGCACCGCCATGGCGTCATAAGCGTAGGGCGGGTCCAGGAAGATGAGGTCGAACGGAGGACGGGCGAACTGCGGGGCGCGCTCGATGACATCGGCGCGCGTGACGGTGGCCCGGGCGGGCTCCAGCCCCAGGTTCGCCACGTTTTTCTGCACGACCTTCGCCGCCTCGGGGGCGCACTCGTAAAACACCGCGCGCGCCGCGCCGCGCGACAGGGCCTCCAGGCCAAGGGCGCCCGATCCGGCGAACGCATCGAGCACCACGGCGTCCTCGAAGCCGCCTCGCTGGCTGAACACGGCGCTCATGAGCGACTCGCGCACGCGATCGGTGGTGGGACGGGTGCCGTCGCCTTTGGGCGCGGCCAGCGTACGGCCGCGGAACTGACCTGCGATGATCCTCATAGTTACCTCTTTCTGCAGCCAAGCCCATAAAGGGCGGGCCGGAAACGTATCGGCTATCTTGCGGGCGCCTGCTCGGGAAACGTGCGGCGAAGCTCGAGCGCGAGCGCCTGGTGGTCGGGCTCGGCGAGCCCGGGGTCGGCCGCCATGATGGCGGCGGCATCGGCGTGCGCGGCCTGGATGACCCGCTCATCGCGCACGATGTTGACGAGCTTCAGCGCGCTCGCGCCGCTTTGCCGGTTGCCCAGGATATCGCCCTCGCGGCGAAGCGACAAGTCGTACTTCGCCAGCTCGAAGCCGTCATCGGTGCGCTCCATGGCGGCAAGGCGCGCCAGGGACTGATCGGATTTCGAGGTGGAGACCAAATAGACCTGCGCCGGCTTTTCGCCGCGTCCCACGCGCCCGCGCAGCTGATGGAGCTGCGAGAGGCCGAAACGGTCGGCGTCCATGACGATCATGACCGTGGCGTTGGGCACGTCGACGCCCACCTCGATGACGGTGGTTGCCACGAGCACCTGCGTATCGTTGTCGCGGAACCGGCCCATGACGGCATCCTTGTCGGCGGGCTTCATGCGCCCGTGCAACAACTCCACGCGCCAATCGGCGAACACCATTTGCTGCAGGTAGGACGCTTCCTTGGTTGCCGCGGTGACGTTATCGCCGGCGAAATCGGCGTCCGACTCGATGCTGATGGACGCGAACTCGTAGGCCTCCTCGTCGGCTTCCCTGCCCCGGCCGCCGGCCCGCTTGTCGCGCGCATCGGCATCCTGTCCGATAAGGGGGCAGACCACATACACCTGCTCGCCGCGCGCAAGCGCCTCGCGCGCCGCGTCATATGCCCTGCCCTGGTCGGCCTTCGACACGACGTGCGTGGTACGGCGGGCCGAGTCGTTGGGGCGGTGCTTGATGTAGGACAGCGTCATATCGCCGAACACGGCGAGCGCGAGCGTGCGGGGAATGGGCGTAGCGGTTAGGTAAAGCGCATCGGGGGCTTTGCCCTTGGAGAGCAGCGCCGCGCGCTGCTCCACGCCGAAGCGCTGCTGCTCGTCGATGACCGCAAGCGTGAGGCGCTTGAAGCGCACATCGGGCTCGAGCAGGGCGTGCGTGCCGATGAGCACGCAGATGCCGCCACCGGCGGCTCCTTCGAGCAGACGGGCGCGCTCATCGTCGGACGTGGAGCCGGTGAGCAGGCCCCAGGTGACGCCCACTTCGTCGAACCACTTCCCCAGCGACGCGGCATGCTGGCGCGCGAGCACCTCGGTAGGCGCCATGAGCGCCGCCTGGGTGCCCGTGTCGGCCACCGCGGCAAGGGCGAACGCCGCAACGGCGGTCTTGCCCGTGCCCACGTCACCGAGCAGCATGTGGTTGGCCATCTCGGGCGCCGCCATGCGGGCAAGGATGTCGGCGCGGGCCTGTTGCTGTTCTTCAGTAAGGGTGAACGGCATGACGCAGTCGAGCGCCGCCGCGCACGGGCCGTCCACCACATGCGCCACCGGCTGCGCGCCGGCGGCGCGCTGCGCGGCTTGCGACATAAGGGCGAGCTCGAGCAGCAGCAGCTCCTCGTACACCAGGCGACGACGCGCCTCGGCAACCTCTTCCATAGCATGCGGGAAGTGGATGCACGACAGCGCCCGCCCGCGGGCCATAAGCCGATACCGCACGCGCAGATCGAGCGGCAGCGGATCGTAGCAGCCTTGCACGGCGTCGAGCGCGTTGCCCACCAAACGGCGCATCCATGCGGCCGAGATCTTCTCGCACGCAGGATGCACGGGGATGATCATGCCCTCGGCCAGCTGCCCGTCGCCGAGCTGCTCGATATAGGGGTTCACCATGCGCTTGAAACCGTAATCGAACTCCACCTTGCCGGCAACGGCGATGCCCATACCGGGTTTGATCTGGTCTTTCAGCCAAGGTTGGCGAAAGCATGTGACCATAAGCACGCCGGTTGCGTCCACCACCGAGATTTCGACCAAGGTAAGGTTTGGGCGCGGGCGCTTGAGCTTGACCTCGTGGACCGACCCCTGGATAGTGCACGACCCGCCGATGCGCGCGCCGGCAACGGTCTCGCGCTTCGACAGGTCTATATAGCGTCGGGGGAAGTGCGTGAGCAGGTCGCGGACCGTGCGCACGCCCAAACCCGCAAGCGCCTGCGCGCGAGCCGGGCTGACCAGCTTCACGCGCGACGCGGATTCATCTAAGGCTAATGTTGCTGCGAGCCTATCGGCCACGTTGCCGCCCTACTCCACGGAGAAGACGATGGGGTACAAGGGCTGATCGCCGCGGTGCGCGTCGATCTCCAGGTCCTCGTAGGCTTGCTCGATGCGCTCCTGCAGCGCCTGGAAGTCCTCATCGGAAAGGTCTTCGCCAGCGAGCAGCGTGCAGGTGTCGCAGTCATCGGCCTCCATGTGCTCGAGCAGGCCCATGACCACGTCGGAAACGCTGTGGCCCACGGCATGGATGGCGCCGTCGGCGATGCCGATGACGTCGCCGTCGGCGATGGCGTTGCCCTCGGCGTCCTTGGAATCCTTGATGGCGGTGGTGACCTCGCCGGTTTTCACGTCGGCGAACGCCTCGGTCATGGCCTCGACGTTGTCCTCAAGCGAGGCCTGGGCGTCCACGCCGAACATGGCGGCGAAGGCCTGCGGCACGGACTTGGTGGGCACGACGCCGGCCGGGATGTCGGACAGCTCGCAAGCGGACTGGGCCGCCATGATGATGTTCTTGTTGTTCGGAAGGAAGATGACCGCGTCGGCGTTGACCTTGGCGGCGGCATCGAGCAGGTCCTTCGTGGAGGGGTTCATGGTCTGACCGCCGGAGACGACGACATCGACGCCGAGCGACTCCAAGATCTTGGCGTTACCCTGGCCGGCGGCGACCGCTACGAACCCGAGCGGCTTGCGCTCGGCATGCTGCTCGGCCTCGAGCTTCTCGGTGCGCTCCTCGGACTGCAGCTTCATGTTGTGGATGAACACCTCGGAGATCTGACCGCGCTCCAAGAAGTACGCCAGCACCTTGTCAGGGGTGTTGGAGTGCACGTGCACCTTGAACTTCGGCGTCTCGCCCACGCACAGCTCGCAGTCGCCCATGGTTGCCAGGAAGTCCAGCGCCTCGGTCTTGTCGAGCACGTCGGAATCCACCAGGAACTCGTTGCAGTAAGTGAACTCGCTACCCTCCCAGTCGTTGATCTGCTCGATCTCGACCTTCGGGGCGGCATCGCGCGCGAAGGCCAGCTCGTCGACGAGCGGGCCCTCCTTGCCCGTGAGGGCGGCCACGAAGCCGTCGATGAGGATGGCAAGGCCGTAGCCGCCGGAGTCCACCACGCCGTTCTCCTTCAGCACGGGAAGCAGCTCGGGTGTGCGCTGCACGCTGGCATACGCCTGCTCGACGACGTAGGCAAGCGCCTCTTCGGCCGACATCTTCTTCTTGCGGGCATGCTTTGCGGCGGCGGCGGAGTCCTTCAGCACGGTGAGGATGGTGCCCTCGACGGGCTTGCGCACTGCATGGAACGCGACGTCCTGGGCTTTTGCCAGAGCGGACTCGATGGACTCGGCGCTGACGGCGTCGAAGCCGCTGGAGCCTTCGCACAGACCGCGCAGGATCTGCGAGGTGATGACGCCGGAGTTGCCGCGCGCGCCCATGAGCGCGCCGGTGGTGATGGCCTTGCGGATCTCGGCGGCGGAGGCGCCGATGGGCAGCTTGGCCAGGCTTGCGACGACGGATTCCAGCGTCAGCGACATGTTCGTGCCGGTGTCGCCATCGGGCACGGGGAAGACGTTGAGGCGGTTGACCTCGTCTTTGCGCGCGCTGAGGTTTTTACTGGCGGCCGCGATGGCGTTGACCAGGTCGTTGCTGGTATAGGTACTAGACATTGATGGGATTCTCCTTCATTGAGGCAGGCGGCAAAACGCTTAGGCGCGCGCTACTTGCGGACCTTCACGCCCTGCACATGCACTTCAACCCCGTCCAGCGGGACGCGCGCATACTCCTTCAAAACGAACGTGACCTGGTCGACCAGGTTCTGGGACACCGTGTTGATGTTGGTGCCGTACTCGATGACGACGTACAGCGCCACGTGCACGCCGGCATCGGTGGCGGTGACCGTCACGCCGCGGCGCAGGCGGCTGGCGGGAAGGATCTTGGCGATTCCGTCGGCAGCGGAAGGTGCGGCCATGCCGACGACGCCGTAGCACTCGAGCGCGGCGTTGCCGACCATGTCGGCCAGGACATCGTTGGCAACATGGAGGTTGCCGGGAATGGTATCGTTCATGACGTTCCTTTCTTGCTCGCATATGCGGGCTCGAAACTTCTGCTGGCAGTATAGCGCATGCAATTGTGCAGACGGTATGCATGCACGGCGCATGCAAGGCATAAACACGAAATAATCTTGTGATCAGTCGAGTGCGTGTGGTATAGTTGGAGGGCTTTTTGTGCAAGAGCGGCGTTCGCGCCGATACATGCAACCTAGGTACATGGAGTGATGAATAATGTCTAAAGTTTGCGAAATCTGCGGTAAGGGCCCCGTCGCCGGTCGTAGCGTCAGCCATTCCCACCGCGTGACGAACCGTTGGTTCCGTCCCAACATCCAGAAGGTCACCATCAAGGACGCTAAGGGCCACGTCCGCAAGGCCAACGTCTGCACCAAGTGCATGAAGGCCGGCAAGGTCACCCGCGCGTAACACCTTCGCGGAACACCCCAAGCGGGAAATCGAAAGCCCCTGCTCTGTGAGCGGGGGCTTTCTTACGTCCGGGGGAGCTTCACCGCCAGGCGGAACCCTGGCAACCAGAGCCATATGCGAACCATATGCGAACATCGTTCCGCACGGTTTCCTGTGCGGGAATCGAGTTTCCCGCCTAGCGTGCGCCCAACATGAACATGCTTGCAGCCCCTCCCTGACAATAGACAGCGCCGCGCCCCATCAGGAACGCGGCGCGACGTTGATCTGGAACCGATTGCAAGCGAGGCAGCACCCTAATGCGCCTGCAAGATGAGCAGGCGGCCGCAGTTGGGGCATACGGCCACGTTGCCCTGGGAGCGCATGTCGACCACGCGCCCATGCTCGATGGGCGTGCGGCATGCGCCGCAGCGCTCCTCCACAAGCAGGGCCAAAGGCACGCCGGCGGTGGCTGCGGCCGTGCGCTCGTAGAGCTTCATGTCGTCAGCGGGCACGCGCTGAGCCATGGCCTTGCGTTTGGCCTGCATGTCGGCTATACGCTGCTTCAGCTCGCCGCCTTTCTGCGCAAACGCGGCGCCGACATTGCGCTCAACGCCCTCGATCTGCTCCATTGCTGCGGCGATCTGGGCGCGCACCGCCTTGATCTTCTCCAGCTCGGCATCGACGGCGCGCATGTCCTCCTCGAGGGCATCCCGGCGCTCCTGGACGCCCGTCAGCTCCTTGGTGCGCGCGTCAACGGTGCGGAAATCGCCTTGCGCCTGCTCGATCTCATCCTGGATGCGACGGGCCTTGCCGGCCAGGCCGTCATCCTCCTCGGTGATGCGCGCGAGCTTGTCCTCCGCCTTGGCCGCAAGCTTCTCCACCTGTTCCGCCTTGGCGGCGACGGCGCGCCTTTTCGCCATGGCATCGGCGATGGCCTTGCGCTCGGGCAGCTCTTGAAGCTGCTTCTCGGCGCGGATGATCTGCACATCGAGCTCCTGCATATGCAAAAACGCGGCCAAAACCTCGGAATCGATCCTCATGCGAATCCTTTTCGTTCGGGCGCCCCGCATGCAGCCGAACCGCGGCGCGGGGCGCGGTTTGCAAGTTACACGCGCACTGCCTCGGGGTAGGACCACCTGTCGCGCTGCGACACCACGGCGACCAGCTCGTCGGGCACCCCCGCATCGCGGACGCTGGCGGCGAGCACGCCGCAAAACGGCAGCTCGGAGGTATCGTGGCCAAGGTCGATCACGGCCATGCCCGCCTGGGACAGGTCGAGCGCGTCATGGTATTTGACCTCGCCGGCAACAAGCACGTCGGCGCCGACGGCTAGCGCGGCGCGACCCGTGGGACCCGCCGAACCCGTGCAGGTGACGATGCTGCCGACCACGCGGTCGAAGCTCCCCCACACGCGCGGGGCGCGGCCGAACACGCTGGTGCAACGCGCGGCAAGCTGGCCGAGCGTCATCTTCTCGGCGGGAGCGCACAGCTGGCCGTAGCCCTTCTCGGCGCAGCCTGCCTTCGGCTCCACCACCCCGCGCAGCGACAGCCCCAACATGCCGGGCAGCATGCGCTGGGCGCGGGCTGAAACGTCGAGGGCGGTATGGAAGTTCATGAGAGCCACGCCCCGCTGAATGGCGCGATACACCACGGCGCCGGAGTTCAGCGCCGGCGACGAGGCCGGCTGAAACGACGTGGGCGGCGTCAGATAAGCCGGGTGATGCGTGACGAGCACGTTCGCGCCCGCATCGGCTGCCGCATCGATGGCGCCCACCGTGGGGTCGAGCGCCACGGCAACCGCCCGCACCGGCGCCGCCGGATCGCCCACCAGAAGGCCCGTGCGGTCCCACTCCTCGGCGTCCGCTGCGGGAAACTCGGCCAGAAGCGCCTGTTCGAGCGCGCCCACCGAGAGCTGGAAGCTTCTGGCGCGCAAGCCGCCGACCTCCACGCGCACAAGCTCGGGCTTGCCCTCGCCCTGCGTCGCCTTTTCCTTAGAGCCTTCGATCTTGATCTTCTTCGAAGCCATGTCCATCAAGTCCTTCCATGTGATGAGGCTTCCCTTGGAACGGCCCGGGCCGCATGCCCCGGCCGTATGCCCTGCCGCTTCGACAGGGACTTCGCCACCTTTACTCTAGCGCAATCTGGCGCCGGTCGCCCGTTGGGGTGGGAACCGTAACGCAGCGGTAGCCCGCCTCGTACATGGCCGCAAGCCCGGGCATGAGATTGCGGTCGACCACGGCCGGGTCATGCGCATCGGTGCCTATGGAGCACGGGATGCCGGCGCGGCAGAACGTGCGCAGAAGGTCGGGCGCGGGGAACAGCTCGGCGCACGCGTAGGTGAGGCCCGAGGTGTTCACCTCCACCATGCGACCGCTCGATTGCACGGCCTCGGCCGCCTCATCGTAGAGCGGCTGGGGATTGAAGCTGGGACGATAACCGAACTTCTTCACCAGATCGGGGTGCGCCATGCACGTGAAGGGCATGTCGGCGCAGCTGGCGGCCTGGCACCACACCTCGAAGTAGCGACGCCATACCGAATCGACGCCCACGTCGTGCCAGCGCGCCTCCTGAGCCGGGTCGTCGAAGGC
The DNA here is from genome assembly GCA_900550055.1 of uncultured Coriobacteriaceae bacterium. Lineage (GTDB taxonomy): Bacteria > Actinomycetota > Coriobacteriia > Coriobacteriales > Eggerthellaceae > Senegalimassilia. Next base: position 15,103 of record URQU01000022.1, read on the forward strand.
CCATCCGTCAAGGTAGTGCACGCTGCCAAGCACATGGATGAAGTTGGAGAAATCGAGCGCGGTAAAGTCGCGGTCCTCCTGCGCCCCGAGCCAGTCGATCTCGCAGCCGGGGATGACCTGCATCTCGGGATGAGCGGCGGCCGCGGCCGCGATGTCGATGAGGTAATCGGGCAGGCGATCCCACGCCATGGAGACCACGTTGTCGGGATCCATTGCCGCCGACATGGGGTAATGCTCGGTGACGGCGATGGCGCCGAGCTTGGCTGCCGCGGCGGCGTCGGCCAGCTCGGCCACCGTGCCGTGGCCGTGGCCGGTGTAGTTCGTATGCGTATGCATGGTTACCAGTTCCATGCGGGCTCCTTTCATTGCGCGATACCGCCGACGCGAAACAGCAGATTTGCGGGCTGACGGGTTCGCTCGGCGAGATGTTCACCGTGGCCGATCGCCGCAGGCCGAGTGCTGCACGCAGCGGGGCGAACCTAGTCGGGGCCGCCTTCCGGCAGCCCCGAGCGATTCCCTATTCCCAGTTCAAAACCGAGTCGATGGCGCCTAGGAACGCCTGCACGTCCTCGGCGGTGGTGTAGCGGCCCATGGAGATGCGCAGCGCTCCGTGCGCGGCGTCCGCATCGATGCCGATAGCGCGCAGCACGTGGCTGGGTTCAAGCGAATGCGAACTGCACGCCGATCCGCCCGAGACGCCGAAGCCGCGCATGTCGAAGCGCAGGATGAGCGTTTCGCTTTCGAGCGCGTCGACGAGCACGTGCACGATGTTGGGCAGGTAGTCCTGCGAGCCGGGCGCTACCTGGACCGTGGGACGGACGCCGGGCTTTTCGGCAAGCGCGGCGTAGAGCTTGTCGCGAAGCGCGCCCAGACGCGCCTGTTCGTCAACCTGCTTTTCTTGGGCAACCTGGATGGCGGCGGCGAAACCCGCCGCGCCGCAGACGTTCTGCGTGCCGCTGCGACGGCCCGCCTCCTGGCCGCCTCCGAGCATATATGCGTCGAAGGGGGTGCGGCTTTTCACGTACAGCGCGCCGACGCCCTTTGGGCCGCCCACCTTGTGAGCGGAAAACGATGCGGCGTCGCAGCCCCAATCGACCACGTTGACGGGCACCTTGCCAAGCGCCTGCGTGGCATCGGTGTGGAACAGCGCGCCGGCGGCGTGCGCCGTGCGGGCAAGCTCCGCCACAGGCTGCACCGAGCCGACCTCGGAGTTCGCCGCCATGACGCTGACGAGCACCGTTTCGGGGCGCATGACCTGCTCGAGCGCGGCCGCGGTTATGAAGCCGTTGCGGTCGGGCTGCACGCGCGTGACCGAGAAGCCCATCTGCTCGAGGCGCTTGGCCGGGGCCAGGACCGCATCGTGCTCGATGGCGCTGACCACCACGTGCGGCTGGGCGCTGTCCGCCCCTCCGAGGCGTCGGGCGTGCGCCGCCGCCTGCGCCAGGCCGATGATGGCGGCGTTGTCAGCCTCGGTAGCGCCGCTGGTAAGGACCACCTCGTCGGGACGCGTGGCGCCTAAAGCGCGCGAGATGGCGCGACGGGCATCCTCGAGCGCGGAGAACGCCGCACGACCGGGGAGGTGCAAGCTGTTGGCGTTGCCGCCGAAGGCGATGTTTCCGCGGCCGGGCGCCATGTAAGGCGCCATAGCCTGAGCAGCTTCCTCGCAAAGCGGGGCAGTTGCCGCGTAATCAAGGTATACGTAGTTTTCCGGGACCTTCGCCACCATGGGACGCCTACGCCTCCTTGGATGCCAGCGCAGCCGCACGAGCCGCCTCAGCGGCCTGCGTGACCTGGGCGATGGCCGCCGCGGGATCATCGGCGCCGCACACGGCCGAGCCGCACACGAGCACATCGGCGCCGGCGGCGGCCACGAGCGGGGCGGTTTTCACGCCGATGCCGCCATCGACCTCGATAAGCGGCGCCGCGCCCACCGCGCGGGCGAGCTCGACCGTGCGCGCAACCTTGCGCTCGGAGCCCTCGATGTAGCTTTGGCCGGAGAAGCCCGGCTCGACGGACATGATGAGCACCATGTCGAGCTGCGCCATGACCGGGGCGAGCACCTCGACGGGGGTATGGGGCTTGACGGATGCGGCGGCCTTGGCGCCGGCGGCATGGATCATCTCGACGGCGCGCTCGAGCTGATAACCCGCGGCTGCCTCTGCGTGCACGGTGACGATATCGGCGCCCGCATCAAGGAACCACGGCAGCTGCTCAAGCGGGTTCGAAATCATGAGATGCACGTCGAGCGGCATGTCGGTGATCTTCTTCAGCTGCTTGACCACGGGCACGCCCATGGTGAGGTTCGGCACGAAATGGCCGTCCATGACGTCGACATGGACGTAGCCGGCGCCGCCGGCCTGAATGGCCTCGATGTCGCGCTGGAGGTTCATGAAGTCCGCCGACAGGATGGACGGCGCGATTTTAACCGGTTGGAACACGTTTGGCCCCTTCCCTTCCAAGCTCTTAGGTTATGTGCGTATTCTACCGCACCTGCGCCAAGGCAGCGGCGGCGCATGCACGGCGGGCATATAATGCTGACAAGCACAGAGAAAGGGGCTTCATGGACGGCAGCCGCCCGACATATTACAGCTACTTCACTCCCGCCGGACCTATCACCGTGGCAGCGAACGGGCACGCCATCACGCGCATCGCCTTGGGAAAAGCCCCGCTGGCGGGCGTTTGCGCGCCGAGCGAGCTGACGAACAAGGCCGCGACGCAGGTGCAGGAATATCTGGCCGGCAAGCGCACGTCGTTCTCCCTGCCGCTGAGCACCTGCGGCACGCCGTTTCAGCAGCAGGTGTGGAACGCAGTTGCCGACATCCCCTACGCGCAAACCGCAACGGCGGCCGATATCGCCTGCCGCATCGGGCATGCCGGCGCGCATCGGGCGGTGGGCGCGGCAGCGCGGGCCTGCCCATTCGCCATCGCGGTGCCGCTGCATAGGCTGGTGCGCGCCAACGGCCAGCCCTGGGGAGAGGGAAAGCCCGCACGGGTGCGCGGCGCTTTGCTCAAGCTCGAGCAAAGCCGCTGATCGGAAGCTACCCGGCAAGCCGAGGCCGACGGCGGGCTTCGCAACCGCTTCGGCATCCGTGCAGGTCGAGGATCGCGCGGGGGGTGCATCTGCGCATCCCGAGCACCTGGCACCGTATTCCCATCCGCATCCCACGACCGCCCGATTCGCGACGCCTATCGGCGTTTTCGACCCGAGCCCGGAGCGATGCGCTCACCTTGCCCCGCAAGCGCGGAGCATGAGAAGGAGGATGATCCGTTATGGTGGAACACTTGAACGACGGCATGAGCGCCTCAAGGAATAGCAACATCGCCCCAGGCAGCAGGCTCAACCACGTGCTGGATGTGAAGCGCGTGATTGCCCTGGAGCAGGCCATCGCCGCCGACGGCACGTCGCTTAGCTCCCTGATGGAGCGCGCCGGATGCGCGTTAGCCGACGAAGTGCGCGCTCGGCTGCCTCGCCCTGCTTGCGTGGCGGTGCTTGCGGGCAGCGGCAACAACGGCGGCGACGGCTGGGTATGCGCCCGAGCGCTTGCCGAAGCAGGTTGGCCGGTCACGCTGGTAAGCCCGATGGAGGCCGACGAGATCGCAGCCGAACCCGCCCGCAGCGCAGCGCTTGAAGCCAAAGCGCGCGCCAAGCAGCTTGACCTGCCGCTATCCCTGCTGATCGCACCAAGCCCCGAAGAGCTTGCCGAGCAGCTGAGCGGCGCGCACGTGGTGGTGGACGCCATCCTGGGCACCGGCTTTTCCGGCATGCAGGTGCGCGAACCCTACGCAACGTGGATCGAGCTGGCAAACGCCAGATGCTTCCCCACCGACTTGGAGCCCTCGCGCGGACACGCAGCCGAGGCGGATGCCGGAGGCAAGGCGCAAGGCGCTGCGATCATGATAGCCGCAGACGCCCCATCCGGCCTGTCCGCGCAAACCGGCGAAGCAGCGCTTCCCTGCATCCGCGCCGACGTCACGGTGACCATGCTCGTGCTCAAGCCGGGCCTGCTTGCCCCCGAAGCAGCGCGCATGACCGGACGCGTGAAACTGGCGCCGCTGGTGGACGACGTTGATCGATTCATCGACGTAATCGCTTAGCACCCGCTCCGTTTAGCCCGCCGCGCGCCTTCCAGACGCTACTTCTCGCCGTTCATCTCCCGCAGGAACTTGGCCACGGGGCCGAACAGGTTGTCCTTTTCCGTAAGGCGGAAATACTTCAAGGGCAGCTGCAGCTTGCGCTTGTCCGACAGATAGCGGCCCCCGGCGCGACGAACGGGCACCATCTTGTCGCGCGGGATATCGATGGGTTCCACCACCAGCTTGCCTGCCACCACCGACACCGTTTTGATGTGGTGTTCGTTGGCGAACGCCTTGATGCGCGCCTTCTCGAACAGGTTCTGCGCTTCCTGCGGCATATCGGGGCGCTTGCCTGCCAAGTCGTTGTAGATATCCTCTACGGCGCCGACGGTTGCAGCGCTTGCGATCTTGCGATACCACAGCACCCGCTCGTCGGCTTCGGGCACGTATTCCTCGGACAGATACGTGCGGCCCGGCAGGTTCACCGTGATATCGGACAGCGCCGGCGGCAGCCCCTCGGCGGCCTTCAGGTCGCCTTCGCGCGTGGCGTTCACGGCCGCGCCGAGCATCTGCGCGAACAGGTCGAAGCCGACCGCCGACATGTTGCCCGACTGCTCGGCGCCCATCAGGCTGCCGGCGCCGCGGATCTCAAGGTCTCGCATGGCGATGCGCATGCCGCTTCCCAAGTCCGTGTGCTCGTCCAACGCCGTCAGGCGCGCCTGCGCCTCCTCGGTGAGGTTGACGTGCTCGGGGAACATGAAGAACGCGTACGCCTGGGTGGAGCCGCGGCCCACGCGGCCTTTCAACTGGTACATCTGCGCCAGGCCCAAACGCTGCGAATCCTCGATGATGAGCGTGTTCGTGTGCGGGTTGTCGATGCCGGACTCGATGATGGTGGTTGCCACCAGCACATCGAGCTGCCCGGCGGAAAACTCCTCCATCACCTTCTCCAGCGAATCCTTGTCCATCTGCCCGTGCGCCACGCCCACGCGCGCCTCCCCGGCTGCCGCCTGCACGCGCCGCACTGCCTCCTCGATGGACCGGACGCGGTTGGAGACGTAGTACACCTGCCCGCCTCGGGCAAGCTCGCGCCTGATGGCGGCGCTGACCACGTCGGGGTCCCACTCGCCGACGTGCACCTCGACGGGGCGTCGATCGTCGGGAGGCGTGAGGATGAGGCTCATGTCGCGCACACCCGACAGCGACATCTGCATGGTGCGCGGGATCGGCGTTGCCGAAAGCGTGAGCACGTCGATGCTCTCGCGCAGGTTCTTCATCTGCTCCTTGTGGCCCACGCCGAAGCGCTGCTCCTCGTCGATGATCACCAGGCCCAGGTCGTGGGGGTTCACATCGCGCGACAGCAGCCGGTGCGTGCCCACGAGCACATCCACGCTGCCATCCGCGAAGCCCTTAAGCGCCGCGGCCTGCTGCTGGGGCGTGCGGAAGCGGCTGAGCACCTCGACGATCACGCCGAACGGGGCGAAGCGGTCCTTGAAGTTCGTGAAATGCTGCTGCGCCAAGATGGTAGTCGGGCACAGCACCATGACCTGCTTGCGATCTTGCGTTGCGGCGAAGGCCGCGCGCAGCGCCACCTCGGTTTTCCCGAAGCCGACGTCGCCGCATACCAGACGGTCCATGGGCTTTGCGCTGCGCATATCAGCCTTGACATCGGCGATGGCAGCCAGCTGGTCGGGCGTTTCCCTATAGGGGAACGCCTCCTCCATCTCGATCTGCGCCGGCGTGTCGGGACCGAAGGCGTAGCCTTGCGCGCTTGCGCGGCGTGCGTACACGTCCACCAGGTCGAACGCGAGCTTTTTAGTGGCGGCGCTTGCCTTCTTCATGGCGCGCGACCAATCGGCCGTGTTCAGGCGGGTGCATCGCGGCGTGGAACCCTCGGGGCCGACATAGCGCGTGACACGGTCGAGCTGCTCGACCGGGACGAACAGCTTGTCCCCCTCGGCGTATTCCAGCAGAAGATAGTCGCGCGCCGTGCCATCGATCTCGCGGCGCACCAGCTCTTTGAAGTGCGCGATGCCGTGCTGCGCGTGCACCACGTAATCGCCCGGCTTGTACGGGAACGTGATCTCGGTGATGTCGATATGGCGGCTAGGACGTGCGGTGGAGGCCCCTTGAGTGTCGGACACGCTGACCATGCCGAGCTTGGCCTTCGGAATGATCATGCCCAGGGGGATGTCCACGTCGACGACGTTGACCACCCCGCGGCGCAGGCGGCGCTTCTTCCGCCCGTCCAAATCATCGGGGTTTTCCTCGGCATCAAGCCATTCCTGGATGGGAAGGCCGTGATCGACGAAGGCGAGCATCATATCGGCGCGGCTTCGACGGTTCGGGGCGCTGAACACCACCGTGTAGCCATCGTCGACGAGCGTGCGCAAACGACCGAACAGCTTATCGGGATGCCCTGCCGCCTCGACGCGTTTCACCGGCAGCTCCACGTCAACGTTCCCGCCCACGCGCATGATGGACACGTACGTTGCACGCTGGCACTCGCCGAAGCTGACCTGCGGCGCCGGGCAGAACAGGCCCTCAAGGGCGATGTTGGTTCCCTTGGCCTTCACTTCCAGCTCTTCACCGGCATGCATCATGTCATCGAACAGGCTTCGCGGCTCGATGAGCACCGACAGCGCATCCCGCCGCAGATACGCGCCCAACGTGACCGGCTTGTCGTAGAGGTACGGCAGCAGCACATCGCTGCCTTCGAAGCGCAAACCGCCCTCGGCGTTCTCCAAATGCTCGGAAACGCTGCGCAGCGCCGGATTCGAGCCGGCCTGAGCCGCAAGCTTCTTGCGAGCACGCGCCAAGCCCGATTTGCTGCAGGAGAACTCCACGACAGGATAGATTTCCACACTTTGCAGGCTGGAGATGGTCTGACCCGTGGAGGGCACGATGCGGCGGATCTCGTCAAGCTCATCGCCGAAGAAGTCGAGGCGGACGGGAAAGCTCAGGTTTCCCGGATACACGTCCACGGTACCGCCGCGCGTGCAAAAAGTTCCTGGGCCGTCAAGCTCGCCGGTATTGGAGAACCCGCGCGACTCCAACGCATGGATAAGGTCGTCGAAATCCTGGATGCCCGCCGCTTGCGCGCCTGGCATGTCAGCGAGCTCCGCTCCGCAGGCGAAGGTCAACGGCGCAGAGGCGTTGGCATTGACCGGCGGCAGCGTGCGCAGCAGCGCTCGCGCGCTTGCCACCACGACCACCTGACGGCCGATCTGCAGCGCGTGCGCAGCCTCCATTCGTCGGGCGATGGTGGCAAGATCAGCAGGCTTCTTATCGAATGGCAGGTCGGCGCGCTCGGGGAAGCGCAGCACCTTGTCCTCGCCCAGATAGGCGGACAAGCTGCGAGCGAACGACACCGCCGCATCCTCGCCCGCCACCACCGCAAGCGTGGTCTGCGGCTTATGCGAGAATCGCGCGGCGGCCATGAACGGGCGCGCGCTGTTCGCGATGCCCAACGTGCCATCGTCGCCGGCATCGAGATTGGACCAGAATCCATCCAAGCATTCCGAGCGCTCGAGCGCGAAGCGCAGAGAATCGATAAGCATACGTTGCATTCCCCCATCACCATCGGCCAAGCTGGATGCGGCCATACGCATACAGGCTTGCTTGCGCAGCTTTCCTTCGTGCAAGCCGCGCATGTTTTCAGGGTGAAAAGTGTATCACGCACCTTCATTGCGGCTCGATACGCCAACAGCAACCATCACGTAAACAGCAACACTTGTTCGTGTTTAACCCTGAAAGACCTTTTTGCGCAAGGAAACGTAGCCATGGCGAGCGACACCTGACACGCGCGGATGCAACGCTCGGCATCCACGCAAGCGATTCCCGATATCAGACAGGTTTCGCACTATTCTCTAGATTTATCTGGTTTAATTCGGTTTTACCTATTGGCATCGTGTTTGTTTCGGTGCTCTTTATATGTCCAGATAACATATCAATTTTGCAGCTGGAAAGCCGTGTACAACATGTTTCGATATACTGCTGTTTGAATTGAACTGAGAACTGGAAGGATTGCCCATGCCGCGCGAGTTGATAAAAGACAAAAAAGAACGCGCGATCGCCATCGCCCAAAGAATGGACGAGCACTTTCCAGCCGCAGAGTGCGCGCTGCATTATTGGGGCGACCCTTTCAAATTGACTATAGCGGTGTTGCTGTCGGCGCAAACCACCGACAAAGGCGTGAACAAGGTCACGCCTGCATTATGGGAGCGCTATCCAACGCCGGCAGCTCTAGCTCATGCCGACGTGAACGAAGTCGAGGAGATCATCCGCACCATCGGCTTTCACCATGCAAAAGCCGCGAACTGCATCAAATGCGCTCGGATGGTGATCAGCGATTTCGGAGGCGAAATCCCGCAAGATATGGCGTTGATTCAAAAGCTGCCCGGGGTTGGACGCAAAACCGCCAACGTGGTGCTCAATGAAGCTTTCGGCATCGTCGAAGGCATCGCAGTGGATACCCACGTGTTTCGTATCGCGCACAAGCTGAAGCTTGTGGGACCCTCCGCAGATACGCCTCAGAAGACCGAGGACGCCCTACTAAAACTATACCCGAAACAATATTGGGGGCCCATCAATCACCAGTGGGTGCTGTTCGGCCGTCAAACGTGCATCGCACGCCGGCCGAAATGCGAAGAGTGCTTTCTTTCCGACCTCTGCCCTTCCGCCGGCAAAAAATGATGCCCTGCAGCAATGTTGCGCATAAGGTGGCAGCACCAAATTTCGAAGGTCAAGCTAACATGGCTCCCGCTTCAACATGAAGCGGGAGCCATGCCCTACAAGCGGTGCAAAACAGCACATGCAAGCAATCCCTAAAACCCTGCAGCAATGCTAGGTATAGCAGCACCAGATTGAAATTCGCTCACAAAAGCCAACACACCAAGAAGCGAAGCTCTACCCCAATTGGCTCTGCGAGCCGCACGAAACGCAGGCGCCGCTTTTCACGCCTAGCAGAGGATCGGACAGCTTCTCCTTGAACAGCTTCATGAACACCTTCATTGCAAGCCCATTGCCGAATGCGGCCACAATGGTGCCTTCGCGAATACCCACGATCCCACCCAAACAGGTCAGCGAGATGGCGAACGTGGCGATAACGCACAAGGGATCCCAAATAAGCTTCGCCGTGGAGTTCTTCAACCCAAACCGGTAACTTATGCCCTGCATAACCCCCTCGCTTGGCAGCGCGATGATATCGGGCGGCAGGTAGTATACATACCCGAGGCCCATGATGACCAGGCTTAGCGCCAAATAGCCCAGCTGCGCACCATAGCACGTTGGATCAGGGGCGAATGAGAACAGATAATTGGCGAAATCGACCACGATGCCGAAGGCCATGGAAACCGGAACCTGCAACAAGTTTTTCGGTTCAAACGCGCGGCCTTTCAGAAGAATCTGCAGCACCACGAATGACGTGTAAAAGATAGCGGTCCAGGTGCCCATCGACCACCCGTTCGCAAGACCAGCAACATATGCCATCGAGGAAGCCGGTGAGATTCCAAGGTCTGATTTCACCGAACAGGCAATAGCAAGCGCAACGAGAAAAAGACCGATGCAGTACGATATCCACCTACGCACAAGATAAGAAACGCCATTGCGGCTCAAACATATCATGATTGGAAGCGCCTTTCGGTTCACCAGGCCAAGCCCAAATGCCCACTGTTTGCAGAAGCGGCATTATTCTACGTTTATGGCTGCCAAATTACGCCACCCAAATAGGGTCGATTGGGCAAATTGCCGCACGATTGTCATCACGCAAATCACGCCGCGATGACAACAAAGGCCAGTCCATAGAAGCCCAATCATGTTCCGCACTACGATTCAACAAACTAAATTCCTATTGCGACCTGGTACAATGGTGTTTGTTGGTTCGCAATCAGCACCAGCCGAGCAGTCCTCCACCGGCATTTCGATGCGGCGCGCCTGCCGCCATTGCAAGCACCAAGGAGGATTCATGGCCAACGTAGGCGATATAGTCGTTTTCAAACATCACGTCTGCACTATTGCGCAGAAGCGCGAAAACTACTTCGACGGCAAAGATTACTGGGAGCTTCACGCTGTGTTCGAAAAATCGCTGAAGCTGTTCATTGCTTGCGATGCCGCAAAATCACCTGCCATGCGCCCTGTTATGCAGAAGCAAGAAGCTATCGACCTTATCGACTCGATAGCCGATGCCAAACCCGTGAACCTAGAAGACGATGCAGCTGCAACGGCGAAAACCTCTTCCCTTCAACAACGCCAAATCAAAGAGGTATACGAATCGTATCTCAAAACGTTGTCACCAAAAGACCTTGTGCCGATTATCAAAACATGCCATGAGCGCACCACCGCTCGCAAGGAATGCGGACATCAAGCCACCGCAGTCGATAAGAAATACCTCGATTTGGCCGAAGGGCTGCTATGCGACGAGTTGTCGATTTCGCTTGAGATCCCACGCGACCAAGTAAAAGATTTCCTTGTCATGCGAATCAGACAGGTGGAAGCCGCATCGAACGCTCAATAACTCCGGCATCAAGCCTACACGACAACCGACATATCATAACGAGAAACCCCGTGCAGCGCCCGTCCCGAGCGCTGCACGGGGTTTTTAAGCATCCTTCGCGGACAGCGGGCTGCCCAGTCGCGCCAATTCACCCACCACAACGTCCACCAAAAGCGGCAATGCGTCGTGCACCGGCTTGGTAAGCCCTTCGGTCGCCTCACCCGGAGATGCGTTTTCCACCTGCATTCCCAGACACAGCCCCTCAGCTTGATATCCCAGCAATGCCGCAGAATCGAAAAGGTCGATCAGCTTCAAATCATGAAGGCTCGCCGTGATGCCCACATGACGCGCCATCGCATCGGGCGCATAACGCAACACCGTGCCTGCAGGCTGACCGGAATCATCCACGGCATCCACGGTCATGATCACATCGAATTCGCGTACGCGATCGATCATGGCTAACGAAAGGCACCCCAGATCGTAAATTTCAACGTTGTCCGGGATATCGTAGGAAGCCATAAGCTCATCGAATACAGCAGGCCCGATACCATCGTCGAGCATCAATCGATTGCCCACGCAAAACACCGCAACTCGCTGTGGACGCAATTCCTTGGGAACGGCCACATTGCTGGCAACGTATTCCCGCAAACCCCAGTTATCTTGCACGTCAGCCATGTTCTACCCCTCCACGCCCGGACGAATCATCAGGTTGTACCAGGTGGCGAATCCAAGCATCGCAAGGCCGATGAGCACGCAAGCCACCGCCCAAACACGCTCACGCCGCACGTAGGTTTCCTTGGAAACGCCACGAGCAACTGCACGATGAGCCGCAAAAGGCTGGCTAAGCCGCGAAAACAAAAAGGTGACCGCAATCAGCACCGCTCCAATGACCAAAGCAAAAGCAATCGCAAGCGGTGTACGTTCCGAATATGCAGCATAGAACAAATTGTCGGCAACCAGCCATAAGGGATAGAACAGGATAGTGGCCCAAAAACCGTGAGCCGGGCCCCAAACGGGCGGCAGGAAAAGCGCGCCGATGTTCCAGCGCGGTATACCTTCAAGGAATTTCTTTTCACAAGCAATCTGCTCTTCGGTCAACTCAGCCATGAATAACCAATCTATCAGGGGATATAACAAGCAATCAGGTTCTGCATAATTGTAATCTCATAGCAGTTGATCACAGTCGTTAGGGCAAAATCGCCTATAGGATTCCACGCCCGGCAACATACCCCAACACAAAAGAAGACCCGGCCACCGAAGTGGTCGAGTCTTCAAATCACATGCGATCGCGCACAGCGTGAAAACTAGTGCTGCTTGCCGTGACCCAAATCATCCTCGCCGATGATGTTGTGGATATCGGGGTCGTAGACCAGGCCGCCATGCTCCTTGTGGAAGAACATGAGCAGCGTAGGAGCGATACCCTCCACGTTGGCCAGGTAAATGTGGATGAACATGAAGCAAATGAACACGAACATCATGAAATAGTGAATGATGCGCATGCTCATGATGCCGCCCACCAGGGACGTACCCGCTGCGAAGAACGGGATCTCAGAGGTGGGTACCCACAGAGCCAGGCCCGTGTAGAACATCAGAATGATGAGCACGGGGATGAACAGATAGCTGATCTTCTGCGGAACGCCCAGCTTAGCGGACAGCGGGTGATCCTTCTTGAAGAACAGATAGTACTTGATCCACTGCGGACCCTGATGCAGGTTATCCTTCTGCGGAAGCCACGTCTTGTAGTCGGTAACCTGTTTGCGGGTACCGCCGGTCGGCGAGGACTTCACGATGAAGGCCATAATCAAACGGCAGATGCAGTTGATGAACAGCACAAAGCCGAAGAACACGTGCAGACCGCGAGCCATGGACTCAAAACCCCAGAAGAAGGGGTAGTGAATATAAAAGCCGGTGAAAATCAGCAGAACCATGGCAACAAGGTTAATCCAGTGCGTGATCACGAACGGCATCGGATGAGCTTCACGATAGTGTGCCAGATGCGCCATGTTACTTCACCCCCCAAGGGCTCGTGACGGTTTCGAAACGCTTGCCCGTGGCAGGCTCGGAGATATGAACCGAGCAGGCCGTGCAGGGGTCGAAGGAGTGTACCGTGCGCAGCGCGTTGATGGGCTTCTCGATATCGCCCACCGGCACACCGATCAGAGCCTCCTCGAGCGGACCGTGCTGGCCCTTCTCGTTCTTCGGAGCCAGGTTCCACGTGGACGGGATGATGATCTGGTAACCCTGGATCTTGCCGTCCTTGACCGACTCGCTGTGGTAAAGGGCGCCACGCGGGGCCTCCCAGAAGCCGGAGCCGTCGCCGGTGTTGGTCTCAGGAGCGCGGAAGTACTCGGAATCGCCGGACTTCACAGCCTCGATCAGCTCGTCGACCCACTCCTTCATGAGCGTGGCGATGTAGAGCGTCTCGATCTGGCGGATGGCGGTACGGCCGAGCGTGGACTGGGCCACGGACAGGTCGCCCTCATGGCCGAGCGCCTTGAGGAAAGCATCGACGTGCTCCTTAACGAACGGCACGTTGCGCTTGTAAGCGGCCAGGACACGGGAGAGGCTGGTGGCCTCCATGGAGTTGCCGTTGTACGTCGGGCACTTCACCCACGTGTAGCGGTCGTTCACGTTGTAGTCAGTGTACTCCGGCTCGGTCGTGAAGTTCGGAGCCTGGTAGGTCTCGGAACCCTTGTACCAGGAACGGCCAACCCACTCGGCGATGGCCTTCTCGTCAGGCTCGGAGAGGTTGAGGTTCTCGTCAAGCACGCCGGAGGGCAGGTAGCGGTTGGACATCTTGAAGTCCTCGCGCTCGAAGACGCCCCAAGCGATGTAGCGACCCGGGCCCTTGCCGTACCCGAAAGCATCAGCATAGTACGGGGCGATAGCCAGCACGTCGGGGATCATGGTCGCCTCGACCCAGTTGTACAACTCGTCGACCAACAGCTTCAGGTCGTCGAGCTTCTGGTCGGTGGGCACAAAGGCCGTGCCGCCCGGACGCAGGGTCATGACATGCGGCATCTTGCCGCCCAGCAGGGCGCTGATCTGAGAAGCCTTGGCCTGCATGCCCAGAGCCTCCAGGTAGTGGGCCGTGCAGATGAGGTCGAGCTCGGGCGGCAGCTTGAAGCCGGTGCCGTCCTCGGCATCGAACCAGTTACCGCTGAAGATGGACAGCTGGCCGTTCTCGGCGAACTGGGACAGGTGCTCCTTCAGGGCAACGAAGTCGCTGTTCATGGAAGTGCCGGTCGCACGAGCCAGGTCCATGGCGTCGGCGGGGTTGGCCTTCAGCGCGTTCAGCGGGTTGACGTAGTCAAGGCCGGCCAGGTTGTAGAACCACAGGATGTGGCTGTGCAGGAACTGGGCGCCCTCGAGGATGTTGCGGATGATGCGGGCGTTGTTGGAGATGGTGATGCCGTAAGCCTTCTCAGCCGCGATGGAGCTGGCATGGGCGTGAGACACGGGGCAAACGCCGCAGATGCGCTGCACGATCTGGGCAGCGTCCTCGGGCGTGCGGTTCTCAACGACCAGCTCGATGCCGCGGAAGCAGCCACCGGATACCCAGGCGTCGGATACCTTGCCGTTCTCGACTTCCATCTCAACGCGCAGATGGCCCTCGATACGGGTTACGGGATCGATTACGGAACGCGTCATGGCTTACCTCCCTTCCCTGGTTGCATTGGGGTCGTCGTGACCGGTGTCTTCCTTGTACATCTTCTGGCGATCGGCCTCGGACACCTCGTAGGTGCCCACGGACTTCTCGGGGTGCTTGGCATCCCAAGCGCGCTTCTTCTCGAAGTCCGCGCCGCCGTCCATGCGGCCGGTGGCCTTCATGCCGAAGCCGTGCACCACGAGCGCTGCAGCAAGGATGCCGGTAACGCCCACGGCGATGGTGGTGGGCTGCACATCCCAGTCGCCGATGTGCAGGCTGCGATGACGCTTCAGGAACGGGGTGTTGACCTCGACCCAGTTCTGACCCGGGTCGTTGGGGTTGGCCTCGCAGCAGCCGATGCACGGGGCGCCGGCCTGGACGCACCAGCTGCGACGGTCGTTCCACATGACCACGCCGCAGTTGGACTTGGTCTGGGGACCGCGGCAACCGAGCGGATACAGGCAGTAACCCTTCTTCTCCTCTTCGGAACCGAATTCGTATACGAACTCGCCGTTCTCGAAGTGGCCGCGACGCTCGCAGTTGTCATGGATGGTCTGGTTGAAGATGCCGGCCGGCTTGCCCTCGGAGTTGAGGTCCAGATCGGCGGGCTTGAGCTTCATGAGTACGACGTCGACGAGCACGCTGGTGAGCCACTCGGGGTTGGCCGGGCAGCCGGGGACGTTGACGACGGGCACGTTGATGCCGGCCTTCTTGAGGTACTGCTGCACGCCCATGGCGTCGGTGACGTTGGGCTTAGCGCCCATCCAGCCGCCGTTGACGGCGCAGGAACCCAGCGCGACCACGGCGTTGGCGTTCTTTGCGGCCTCGATCAGGTGCTCGGTGCCGGGCTTGCCGGCCACGCGCAGGGCGTTGCCGCCCCACTTCTCCTGAATGGCGCCTTCGTAGATGAGGATGTAGTCGCCGGCCTCGATGGTCTGCTCCTTGGCCTCCTCCATGGAGTAGCCCGCTGCAGCGGACAGCGTCTCGGAGTAGTTCAGGGAGATCATATCCAACACCACCTCTGCGGCGTTGGGCGTCTGAGCCTGGGCGAACGACTCGGTGCAGCCGGTGCAGGATGCGCCTTCGACCCAGATGACCGGGTAGAGGTTACCCTTCGTGGCGCCGATGACGGACGTCTCGAGAGCCTGGGCTACCTGCGGGACCGTCAACTGGGACAGCCCGGCAGCAGCGGCCACGGTACCGCACAACTTCATGAAGTCGCGACGGGTGACCCCCCTGGCCTCGAGCATGTTCGCGAACGCGGACATTGCGGCCTCTCCTTCCATACGCACACCTCCTTACAGGTGTATCTCGTCTGGCCTGTTTCCAGGCCCTTTTGCATATGGAGCAAAGATACGCAAAGGGCGCGCGGCCCGAGGGCGGTCATACCGACGGTCGGGCTTGCGGCCTTGATGGCGCCGCACGCAACGCGACGGAAGGTGCGGGGCTTGCAGAACCCGGGCCTTCCGTCGCGAAACGCGCACGCGCGCCTTCGCCGATTGGGGATGAAATCGCAGACTTCCATCCCCAGTCGTCTCCACTCCTGTTGGTTATGTTATCACTCGCGCATTTTTATTCAGAACCGTTATCATATCTTCGCAAGATAAATGAATAAATCTGCATGAAGGAGCTTGCATGACCGCTGAACCCCCATCCGCGTTCGCTTTCCTAGGCCCCGCCGGAACCTATCACGACGAGGCTGCGCGCGCATTCGCCAAACGCTTGGGCATAGACGACCCGCAGCTGATCGAGTGCCCCTCGCTGTCCGAGGTGTTCGACTGCGTGGACCGCGGGAAATGCGAATACGGCGTGGTTGCCACGGAAAACGCGCTCGAGGGGCCCGTCACCGCCACGCTCGACAACTTCGCGTTCCGTTCAAGCGCCACCATCTTAGGCGAGCATGTGCT
>URQU01000023.1 GCA_900550055.1 uncultured Coriobacteriaceae bacterium
GAATGTCGGACAGATAATCCTACGTCCCCTAAGCGTCCGGCCGAGGTGTCCGACCAAGGCGTCCGACCCCTGAGCATTGTGCTCGCTTGCCGTTTGCGGCGGGGGTTTGCGGAGTTCTCGAGCACTCCACCATGATGGAGTACAATAATGATAAAGGACCCGGTGAATCGGAAAGGCGATGCCGAATGAGCGAGCTGAGAACCCCCGAGGTGGAGGATCTGCTGACCGTTTTCTCAAAAATCCAGGACAAGGACGACATCTTCCTGCTGCTTGAAGATCTGTTCACCATCCGCGAGATCCGCGAAACCTCGCAGCGCCTGGCCGTTGCGCGCCAACTCGACGCCGGCAATTCATACGCTTCCATCGAGAAGGCCACGGGGGCGTCGGCAACCACCATCGCCCGCGTGTCGAAATGCCTGGGTTACGGCGCCGGCGGCTACACCATGGCGCTCAATATCCTGGACGACGCCCGCAAGGGGAAGTAGCCCCCGCGCGGCAGGGCAGGACTGGCGCCAGCGTTTTCCGGCGAGCCTCCTTCAGCGTGTTTCGTGCGGCGTACCCGCCGCGTGTTTGGCGATATGATCGCATCGAAGCCCGCCGCTCTCGTTCGAGGGCGGCGGGCTTTCGCGCTCTAACGCGATCTCGCCGCATGCACGTCCCCCAACAATCGGCGAGTGCTCTGTTCGAATGCGTAAGTTGCCGACGGTTCAAAGCTTGCATGGGGCGCTTTCGCGCAATATCATCCTGAATCGAGAATAAGCTAGCATGGAGAAGCCATGGCGTTGCGTTTGGAAAGTTCACCATGTATTACAATTCCGATGGAAAAATGCAACAAACGTGCCCGCAAGGGCGTTTCAGAGGTGTCATATGGTTCGTCCCCGTCCGCAAATCGATCGTCGCCTGTTCGTCTCGGCAGCTGCGCTGTTCGGCGCATCTGCGGTGCTCGGCACCGTTCCCGCCTGGGCCGATGATGAGGATGCTGGCGAAGGGGAAGATCCCGATGCCGAGAAGGAGAATCCCGACGAGCCCGATGCCGAGGAGAAGCTGGCGCAGGCAGACGCCGTGTACCAGCGCGTGACGTCGCTGCAAAACGAGCTGGCCAAGGCGGCGCAGGCCTACTATCAGGCGCTTGACGAGCACGAGGCGGCGGTGAGCGCCGTCGATGACGCCCAGCGCCGCATCGATGAGGCATCCACGCAGATCGATACGCTGCAGGACCGCCTGGCCAAACGCGCCGTGGGCATGTATAAAGCGGGCAAGTTCACTGTCATCGACTTGCTCATGGGCTCGGCGTCGTTCAAGGAGTTCGCCACGGGCCTGGACATGTACGATGCGCTCAACGAGAACGACGAGCGCATGATCGAGGAGACCAAGGCCCTGCGCGACCAGGTGGCCACCGACAAGGAGCAGCTCGAGCTGCAGGAGCAGGTGGCGAAGGAGGCGGCCGACGAGGCCGAGCGCGTCAAGAACGAGGCGCAGGAGAAGGTGGCCGCCATGCAGGCCATTCTCCAGCAGCTTGACGAAGAGGCGAAGGCGGCGCTGGAATCTATGCAGGACCGCGATCGCGCCGAGGCGGCGCAAGCGTCGTCGGCGCAGGTCAGGCGCGCGTATGCGTACAACATCCCTTCGGTGCCCATCCCTGCCAACGGCTCGGTGGTGGATTATGCGCTCTCCCGCATCGGCTGCCCGTACGTGTGGGGCGCCGAGGGCCCCGAGACCTTCGACTGCTCGGGGTTGGTGCGCTGGGCGTATCTGCAGGTGGGGATCTCGCTGCCGCATCAGACGGAGTCGCTGTACTATGCGGCCGCGGCGCAGCTGCCCGTGGAGGACGCGCAGCCTGGCGACGTGCTGTGGATCAGCTACGGCGACGGCTACAACGGCCACGTGGCCATCGCCTGCAACGAGGGCGGCACGCATTACGTGCACGCCCCCACGTTCGGCGCCTTCGTGCGCGACACCGACTCGCTGTCCTGGGCGGGCTTCACCCACGCACTGCGCTTCGCGTAAGGGCGCGGATGCTTGCGGCTGGCGGCGTGACCGGATGCTTGCCGGGCGCGCAGTGTTCCGCGAAGGGGTGCGGTGCGTGCGGTAGGCGGTAGGGTCAAGCGTCTACCGCACATGCGCTTCGCGTAAAGCGCGGGCTACTTCGCGTTTCGCGCGAAAATCTCCAGCACCAGCTGCAGACGGGTGCCCAACGGCAACGGGTTCTGCTTAAGGAACCGCGGAACCTCGCGAAGCGGCAGCGTGAACACCTCGATAAGCTCGCCATGCTCGGGATGGGCCGCTTCGTCCTTCTCCACCTGGGCGAACACCGTCTGCACGCTTTCGTCGCTCATGCCGGTTGACGAATGCCCGGCCTGCGGCAGCAGCTCCACCGCGCCTTCCGGGATGTCGGTGCGCAGGCCGTAACCTGTTTCCTCGCGCAGCTCACGGTCCACGGCCGCGGCAAGGTCTTCGCCGGGCTCAACCAGCCCCGCGGGCAGGCCGACCACCCAGCTGTTCAGCGGATAGCGGAACTCGCGGATGAGTACCAGGTTGCCGTCGCGCGTGATGGGCACGATGGATACGGCGTCGGCGGTGCGCTTGCCGCTGGTGCCGGCCGCCTGCTCGGTTGCGGCTACGGCTGCGGCGCCGAAATCGTCAGCGCCCTCGTCGATGGCCGCGATGGCCGTGTTGCTGCGCGCCTCAAGGCGCGCCAGCTCGGCGCGGTACGCCTCCAGGCCCTTGCGCGAGGCCGCTTCATATATGTAGTCGCTGCCGTCGGGCAGCACGTACGTGAGAATGTACTTCTTGATCCAGCCGTCCGATACTTGCTCGATATGCTTCAGCTGCGGGGTTTCGCGCATGATAGGTTCCTTCCTGTCGATTAACGACATGGTAGCGCAAGCGCGACGACCTCGTGCGGCGCGCTTGCGGCGGAGTGGGGGGGAGTGCAGGCGCGGCGAGCGGCGGCAGACCTGGGCGGGCGACGGACGTGCGGACCCGTCGCGAGGCGGTGGTCGCAGCAGAACGGTTGGCGTACGGGTTTTGTCGAGCGGCAAGTGCGGCAGGATGGGGCGCTACCGCAGCGAGCGGCGGGTTCGATCGCGGCGAGCCGATTTGCACCTGGCAGCTTCCCCTCCTAAACGCAGGACCGCCGCGGTGGGAAGCCGCGGCGGTCCTCTGCGATGCGGGGAGGGAGACCCCGCGATGGGCTTCGCCGCCCCGGGATGGGAGACGAGGCGGCGAAGCGGCGCCGATGGGAAGACGGCGTCTTGGGAATCGTCGGAGTGCGGGCGGGAATCCCGCGCTCCGCGTGCCAAGCGGGAGTGGGAGACTTCGCTTGGCCGGATCGCGGATGGGAGGGCGTGATCCGTAAAGGGAAGGGATAAGGAACGGTTCATATAGTAGGCGCGCCGCCTGAAAGAAGCCTTAAAGAAGCGTGAACGCCACGTGTAGATGCGACGCGGGCTGCTGGGCTCGAGCCCACGCGACGCTTGCGGGCGGCTCGCCGGCCCTGCGCCTCGCTTGTCGCGCGCCCTCGGCGCCCGTCACGCGGTTTGCGGCTTCCCTCGGCCCCTCAAGTTCCCGCATCGTGACGCGAAAATGACGTGAAGGTAACGCGTTAGCACTCTGGCTTGCAGAGTGCTAACGCAGGGTCTATAACGATAACTGTTCAAAGGAACGGTCCCCTGAACGGGGCCGCAACGAAAGCAACCGAAACGGCGGCGGAACAACCTGCCGGCCCGTTCGCAAGCTTGACGGCCGTTGCGCAATGTGGCGCAACCGTCTGCCGGGCAAGCGCATCGGGCAAGGCGCCCGACCGGGTATCGGCCGGTGCCGGGCAGCGTGTTTCGCCCCAAGAAACGGAGATGACGATGATGTCCATGCTGGTACCTCGCTCTAATCGCTTCCTTAACGATCTTATGACCGACCCGTTCGACAACTTCTTCGGCACCATGGCGGCGCCGAGCGTGAAGACCACGCCGAACCTGATGCGCACCGACATCCGCGAAACCGAGACCGGTTTCGAGCTGACCATCGACCTGCCGGGCTTCAACAAGGAAGGCGTGCAGGCCGAACTGAAGGACGGCTACCTGACCGTCACGGCCGAAACCAAGCAGGAAACCGAGGATAAGAAGGGCACCTACGTGCGCCAGGAGCGCTTCAGCGGCAAGTGCAGCCGTACCTTCTACGTCGGCGACGACATCGAGGAAGGCGACATCAAGGCCAAGTTCGATAACGGCACCTTGCAGATCGATGTGCCGAAGAAGGTCGCCAAGCCCGAGCCCGAAACCTCGCGCTCCATCTCGATCGACTAGCTAGGTCGAACGCTTCCGGCAGATTGCGAGCGGCGCTTGCCCTGGCATAGGTCCCGATTATGGACCGGCACCCTGCCCCCTCGAACCTTTTCTCGACTCTCACCTCCTTATGAAGACCCCGTCGCGGCATGCCCGCGGCGGGGTCTTCTGCGTTTCGGGTGCTGTTTGCGGCCTTCGCGGGTGCCTTAAGGGGGCCGCGGCGAGCCAAGGGGCGATGCGCCTGCATTTGAACGAGGATGCCCGGGGAGGCCATACCTGACAGTTAATGCTACGTCCCCTAAGTGTCAGCCTGTAGCTATCGGCGCCCCCTACCACGCTTTCACCTGGGTAAACGCGAAGTTTACCCCACGGGGGTACTAGGCGTGCGCGCTTGTGCGGGCGCATGATGTGCGCGTTGGGTGGGGCCGTGGAGGGCCCCGCGGCAAGTCCGGCGGGTGGGGCACGGCGCAACGCGTCGCTTTCGCCAGCATGCGGCCGCCATTCGGCCGCCGACGTCTTCCTCGAGCGTCGTCGCACCCGCCGGGCTTGCCGAAGGTTCCAAGGAAAAGGAGCGGAACGAATGGCTGAAGACGAGAAGTTCTCCCGGCCCGGTGAGGGCGCGCAAGCGCCTTCCCCGAAGCGCAAGGCCAAGCGCGGCTGGATCATCGGCGGCGTCGTGGCTGTCGTGATCGTGGTGGCGGGTGCAGGTTTCTGGGTGTGGCACGAGACGCCCAGCTTCTGCAACGCCATCTGCCACAGCCCCATGGACAGCTACGTGGACACGTACTACAGCGGCGACCAGGGCATGCTGGTGACCGCGCATGCCGAGGCGGGCAACAACTGCCTGAGCTGCCATGAGCCCGTGATCACCGAGCAGGTGGGCGAGGTCATGAAGTGGACCTCCGACGACTATCCCATGACCGCCGACGGTACGAAGCTGGCAGATGGCGCCGACATGGCCAGCGAGGAGTTCTGCGCCAAGAGCGGCTGCCACGACATGGACGACGTGGTCGCCAGCACCTGGGGCTTCGAGGGCAATGGCGAGCAGTTCAACCCTCATAGCAGCCACCAGGACCTGGCGCTCGAGTGCGGCGACTGCCATAAGGCTCACGAGAAGAGCGTCCTCATGTGCAACCAGTGCCACAAACTGAACATGCCCGAGGGATGGGAGGCCCCGAATGCAGCATAACGGACTCGATCGCCGCACCTTCCTCAAGGGCGCGGGCATCACGGCAATCGGCGCCGCCGCCATGGGCGCGCTGACCGGCTGCGGCAACGGCTACACCGTCCCCGCCGGCGAGGAGCCGGTAAACGCGAGCGCTGGCCAGGTGCCCGGCACGCCCAGCTGGTTGGGCCAGGCTCCCGAGGTCGCCGAGCGCGACATCACCGAGACCATCGACACCGAGGTGCTGGTCGTGGGCTGCCGCACCGCCGGCCTGCCCGCCGTCATCTCCGCCGCTGAGAACGGTGCGAAGGTGCTCGGCATCGACCGCACCTCCACCGTGCTCGCTCCGCGCGAGGATATCGGCGCCATCGACTCGAAGCTGCAGCTGGCCTCGTTCGACGAGTACCCGCAGTTCAAGATCGACAAGATGGAGGCAATGGAGGACATCGTCCGCTATGCCAACGGCTTCATCAACTACGACCTGGTGAAGGTGTGGGCGAACGAATCCGGCTCCCTGATCGATTGGCTCACCGAGATCGTCGAGCGCGACGGTCGCCTGGTCATGCAGTTCGAAGGCTCCGTCGGCACGGAGGGCCAGGGTGCGCGCGACAAGGCGTGGGCTACCGGCCACAGCCCGAACAAGACCGACAAGGGCAAGGAGGACAAGAACTTCAACTTCGGCGTGTCGCTCAAGGAGTACGCCGAGGAGAAGGGCGCCGAGTTCCGCTGGTCCACCGAGCTCATCAAGCTGGAGCAGGACGAGAGCGGCCGTGTGGCCGGCATCATCGCCCGCGACGTGAACGACCGCCACTACATCCGCATCAACGCTCCCAAGGGCGTCATCCTGGCGACGGGCGGCTACGGCAACAACCTGGAGATGATGGAGGCGCGCCAGCCCTGGAACCAGAAGATGCGCATCTCCATTGGCCGTAACGGCACCGGCGGCAACCCCACGGGCGACGGCATCAAGGCCGCGTTGTGGGCCGGCGGCCAGATGGACCCCATCGGCGCCGCATGCATGTTCAACCGCGCGGCCGTCAAGCCCGACGAGAAGGCGGGCGACGGCATCGTGGGCGAGTGGTGGTGGTTCGGCGAGCAGCCGTTCATGAAGGTGAACCTCAACGGCAAGCGCTTCTGCAACGAGTCCGGCCCGTACGACTACATGCTGCACTCCACCGTCATGCAGCCCGGCCACACCTACTGCGACATCTTCGACAGCGACTATGTCGAGCAGGTCAAGCAGATGAACGAGGTAGGTTGCTGCCGCCTGTACCCGTTCGATAACGGCAGCCCGTCGAACATGAGCATCAACCTGATGCCGAAGATGTTCTTCGATCCGCTGCTGGAGAAGGGCTATCTGCAGAAGGCCGACACCCCCGAGGAGCTGGCGCAGAAGCTGAACATCCCGGTGGACAACTTCGTGGAGACGTTCAACCGCTACAACCAGATGGCGGAGAACGGCAAGGACGAGGACTACAACAAGGAGCCCTACCGTCTGATTCCGCTGAAGACCCCGCCGTATTACGGCATCCGCACCGGCGCATGGTTCCTGGCCACGCTCGACGGCGTGCGCATCGACACGAACATGCACCCCTTCCGCGAGGACGGTTCCGAGATCGAGGGCCTGTACATGGCCGGCGACTGCTCGGGCGGCTTCTTCAGCACCAGCTACCCGAACCTGTTCACGGGCCTGGCCTGCGGCCGCACCATGGTCGAAGGCCGTCGCGCCGGCATGTTGGCGGCAACCGGCCAGGCGTAGCACCTGCCGGAAAGTTAGCGTATGAAGCGCCGCGCACCTTTGGGTGCACGGCGCTTTCGCTATATCGCCATGATAGAATGCGGGCATGACCGATAAGAAGCTGCATACCGAAGCCGGCCGCGCCAACGCGCGGGGCCTGTTTACGCCGGCGTTTTGGCGCTCGTTCGCCGCGCTGTCGCTGGTGCTTTCGGTCTCGTCGTTCATGAACGTGTCGGTGTTCCCGTTCTTCGACGGGGTGTTCACATATGCTCGCGACATATCTATCACGGTCAACGCGGCCGTCCTTATAGCAATCGGTTTGCTTGCAACGTTCCGGCCTGCGCTTTTGCATGTGCGGGCGTTGAATGCGGGTGCCCTTGTCCTTATGGCGGCAGGCTGCGCCCTTCCGTTGGCGCTGGGGTTGGGAAGCGCGCCGTTGCTGGTGCTGACGTCGTGCGCGTTGGCGGTTGGCCGTGCCTGGTGCGTTCTGACCGCGGGCATCGCGGCGTCGCGGCTGTCCTCTGCCCAAGCGGGCGTGCTGGTCCCGCTGGCGTTCGTGGTGCAGGGAGCGACGTCGGCGTTCGCCTGGCTGCTGCCCGTGTGGGCGGGTATGGCGATCTTCTTGGCGGCTCCCTTCGCCGCATGGGCCCTGTCGTGGCGCGATGCTCGCCCCGTGCTCGAGCAGGCGCAGGCCGGCGAGGCTCCGCACGATTTCTCGGTCACGCGCCCGTCTTCGTTCCTGCTGCTGGCCAGCCAGCTGTTCGTGTGCCTGTTCCTGTTCCGTGTGGCGTTCGGCTGCTCGCTGCGCTTCGGCGAGGTCGGCGGCGTACCGCTGTCGTCGTTCTTCACGATTCTGCCCGTGGCGATAGTGGCCGTTTGGGCGCTGCTGTCCGAGAAGCGTTTCCCCGCCGATTTGCTCGTGCAGGTGTCGGTGCTGCTCATCGTGGCGGGCTTCTTGGCCATGACCATGGACCTGCCGCGCTCGAGCACCGCAACGGTGCTGCTGCTGTCCACGGGCAACATGCTGTTCGACATGGTTGCATGGGCGGTGCTTATCGCGGTGGCGGCGCGCAACAGCCGCGGCGCGGTGGCAGCGTTCGCGTGGGGCCGCGGCGTTTCGAGCCTGGGGTCTACGCTGGGTGCGACGCTGGGCGTGCGCGCGAATGCGCTGGCCGGCATGGGCACGCCGCTGTTCGATCTGTTCGCCGCGGCGTTGATCTTGCTGTTCGTCGGCTATGTGCTCATCGGGCTGCGACGGTTCAGCTTCCGCGAGGTCATCGACGGCGTGACGCCGGTCGAGACGGCGGTGGTCGAGGCGCCGAAGGCCACGTTCGACGAGCGCTGCCGGGCGCTGGCAAGCCAGTACAGCCTGACCCCGCGCGAGCTCGAGGTGTTCCAAATGCTCGCGCGCGGCCGCGACCGCGCCTACATCCAGGAGCAGCTGGTGGTATCGCGCAACACGGTGAAAGCCCACGTCAAGCATATATACGCGAAGCTGGACATCCACTCGCACCAAGACCTGATCGATCTGGTGGAGAAGGGGTAGGGCGCTGTTCGCCTAAAGGAGAAGGTGATGCTCGCATGAAGCTGGTTGGACTGATCTCGGATACGCATGGACGCCTGCCCGATGCGGCGTTGGGCGCCTTGGCGTATTGCAACCATATCATCCATGCGGGCGACATTTGCAATCCCGGCATTTTGCGCGAGCTGCAGATCATGGCGCCCACTACGGCGGTGCTGGGCAACAACGACTACGACGAGTACGGTAAGAACGTGACGCGGTTCGCCTATCCCGTCATCGACGGCGTGCGCTTTTTGGTGGCGCACTATCCCAACGATGCCCGCATCGGCTTCAACGGCTCGCGGGCCATCGCGCCGGGGGATCCGCTGCCGCAGGTGTGCGTGCACGGGCATACCCACATCCCCGAGATCCTTACCGGCCGCGACGCGTACCCGGCCAGCCTGTTCATCTGCCCGGGAAGCTGCAGCCGCCCGCGCGGCGGGTTCCCGGCTTCGGTCGGCTTCATCGAGCTGGAAGCGGGCCGCGTGCGAGCCGCCCGCGTGGAATCCCTCGAAGGCGAAGTGCTGATGGAGATGGGGAAATAGGGGCTGGGGCTTGGCATGCCTGCCTGCTGCCCTCGAGGTGCGATCGCTTCGAGGGGTCGTCGACGGTGAGGCGCTGCCGGAAATGGGAAAGAAGATCGGGAAGAGGTCGTCCAGGCGGGCGGCCTCTTCCCGTATCGTCGGCGTCTTGCCTGGTCGAGCGGCCACTTCGCGTTTTGCTCTGCATCTTGCCCACTTGGGCGCCCGCCTGCTGTCCTCGAGGCGCGACGCCGGCGGGCTGCAACCCCTTTCGGGGTCGCTTCGGGCTAGTTGCTGTCAAAAATCGCGCGAGTGCGTGTATGTTTCATTGCCTAGGAGCGATGAGTGTATCGTACGCATCGATTTATGTCATGAACGCAAGCATTAAGATCGCTTTGAGCAGGATTGGCCACCGATATGGTTAGAGCCGGCGGTATCTACACGCACTCGCGCGATTTTTGGCAGCAAGTACGAGAAAGGCCGCCCGTGTGGAGTCCCTCGGCGGCCAAGTGCTGCTGGAGATGGGGAAGTAGGGACTGGGGTTTGGACGTGCCCGACTGCCGCCCTCGGAGCGCGATGGCTGCGCGGGGGTCGTCGCTTAACGGCGAGATGCTGCTGGAAATGGGGATAGAAAGCTCAAGCAGCCGTCCGATCAGGCGGCCTCTTGAGCGTTGCCGGCGTTTTCCCCGATCAGACGGCCTCTTTCATGCTAGCCGGCAATCCCCCCACGGAAACGAAAAGGGCCGAGCTTTCGCTCGGCCCTGGATGGAACGCTTTCGTTTGCGAGCAGCTTAGAACTGCTTGAATACCTTGGCCGGAGCGCCGCAGATCGGGCACTTCTCGGGGGCGGCGGAACCCTTCTCGATGTAGCCGCAGCCCGGGCACAGGAAATAGGAGTCGTCATCGGCGGCGTCGATGTTGTTGTACGCCTGCAGGTACAGCTCGGCGTGCACGGCCTCGGCCAGCTTGGCCTTGGTGAACACCTGGACGGCCTTGTCGTTGCCCTCCTCCTGGGCCTTCGCGATGAAGCCCGGGTACATGTCGGAGGTCTCGAAGATCTCGCCGTTGGCGGAAGCGATCAGATTCAGGTCGATCTCCTCCAGCTCGGGGGCGTCGGCCGTGGGGCGCTCGTAGCCCGGCTCAAGCTCCTCGACCAGGCCGGCCTCCAGGCGGATGTGCACCTGCTCGGCGGCGCTGGTTGCCTCCCACAGGCGGCCCAGCTGCTCGTAGCCCTTCTCCTTGGCAAGCTTCGCGCAGGCGGCGTACTTGGCGGAAGCACCCGTCTCGCCGCACACGGCGGCCTTCAGGTTCTCCAGCGTGGTGCCGACCTGGCAGGTTGCGCCGGCGACGCGGTTGAAGTTGGAGGAATTCTCTGCGGTGGGCAGTTCGGTGCGCTTATTCATGGTGATACTCCCTCTCGTCTGAAGTAGCGGTTCCTATTGTAGTCGTTAATGAGAATCAATCTCAATAGCTATAGAATACCCGGCCCTCCGCCCGAGCGCAAGCGTCAATCGTCCGCAAGCGCCCGGCTCCGCACAACCGCCACACGGATAGCCGCGGGTAACTTTATGGAGAACTCGTAGCGAAAGTTAACCCCAGTTGCCTGCGCGGTTGCCAAATTGTTGCCTACGGTATACTTCTTGCGTTTTGTATATCACGGGTAACTTCGGGAACCAGAAGTCGTTACCCACGGCCTCATCCGGGTATGCGGTCTTGGCACACGGCGGGTCCGCGCTGCTCTACCGTTTATCGGAAACGGGATCGATCATAGAGGCGAATCGGGAAGGATGCTCATGGGAGAAGATCTCAAGGGAAGGCGCGTCGTGCGCTCGGGTCTTGCGTTGACGCTGGTGGGAACGTTGATGGTTCCCTCGACCGCGGCGTTTGCGGCGGACTCCGACGATAGCGCCCAGCCTTCGACGGCTAACGCCGTCGAGCAGGCGATGCAGCATGCCGCCGCGGATGCGGACGGGCAAGGCAACGTTACCATCATCGTGCAGCTGGAGGACGGCGCGGGCGCACGCGGCGTCAGCTTGTTCAGCCGCGTGATGGGGACGGTGAACCAGGACCGTCACAACTACTTCAAGAATCAGATCCGCGATATGGTGGAGCAGGAACAGGGACAGGAGCAGGGCTTCAGCCTGTTCGGCCTGCTGGGCGATGGCGATTCCTCGTCGGAGGATGCCGCGCGCGACGCCGGCGATGCGGAGCAGCCCGAGTTCCAGGAGCTCTACGACTACTACCACGCCATCGACGGCTTCGCCATCAAGGCGCCCGCCAACCTGCTTAAAACCATCCAGGACCTGGACGGTGTGAAGAACGCCTTCATCGAGAAGGGCTACGAGGTCCCCGCCGACCAGGGGATGCAGGATGCGCCCGCCAACCAAACCTCGCTCGACATGACCGCCGCCGACCAGATCGAGCAGAAAGGCGACGGCCAGCTCATCGCCATCATCGACTCCGGGCTCGACGTGAACCACTCCGCCTTCAAGGGCGACCTGGATGATTCCAATCTTGCCGAAACGGAATCCGGCGTCAACGGCAAGATGACGAAGATGGGCGAGGGTAAGAAC
The DNA here is from genome assembly GCA_900550055.1 of uncultured Coriobacteriaceae bacterium. Lineage (GTDB taxonomy): Bacteria > Actinomycetota > Coriobacteriia > Coriobacteriales > Eggerthellaceae > Senegalimassilia. The sequence goes on from URQU01000023.1 coordinate 11,839, forward strand.
GGCCGCTACGTAAGCGAGAAGATCCCCTTCGTGTACGACTACGCCGACCATGACAGCGACGTCGACCCGGGCTCGCTGTCCGGCATGGACCATGGCACGCACGTCGCCGGCATCATCGGCGCGAACGCCGGCGAGGTCCGGGGCACGGCGCCCGATTCCCAGATCGCCATGCTGAAGGTCAGCTGCAACTCCGACGGTACCATCTACGACAGCTCGCTGCTTGCCGCGTTCGACGACGCGGTGGTGCTGGCTCCCGATTCCGTAAACGTTTCGCTTGGCAGCGACGCCGGCTTCTCCGATGCCGCGGCCGCAACGTATGGCGACGCCATCGATAGCCTGACGGCGACGGGCGCGTCGGTGAACATGGCCGCCGGCAACTCGTACACGTCGGGTTACAAGAACAAGTCCGGGCAGAACAAGCCCTACGCCTCCGACCCCGACAGCTCCGTGCTGTCGTACCCGTCCGCCATGCCGGGTACCGTGGCCGTGGCCAGCGTGAACAACGCCGAGGCGTCGCCTGCGTTCAAAGCGGCCGATGGCACGGTCATTCCCTACATCGAGGCGGACAACCAAAGCTACTGGGGCTCCCCGAAGTTCTCGGCGCTTGAAGACGGATCGTACGAGTACGTCGACGGCGGCGTCGGCGACGCGGCGGACGTGGAGAGGCTAAAGGAAGCGTATCCCGACGGCATGGACCGTAAGACGATTGTGCTGGTCAAGCGCGGTGCGGCTTCCGACAGTTCGGACCTGACGTTTGCCGACAAGGTGAACAACATCGGCGCCCTGTCGCCGTTCGCCGTGGTCATCTACGACGATCGCGACGAGAAGCTCACCTCGTTCTCCATTAACAGCGATGACACCACCGCCATCATGGTGACGAAGGCTTCCGGCGAGGCCTTGCTGGCGGCCGCCGACAAGCGCATCGTGAAGGAATCCGGCCTGACGACCGCCTCCGCCACCGCGTTCACCATGAGCGATTTCAGCAGCTGGGGACCCACGACGGACCTGAAGATCAAGCCCGAGGTGACGGCGCCCGGCGGCAACATCTATTCCACGGTGCCGAACAACGACTACGATTATAAGTCGGGCACGTCCATGGCAACGCCGCAGGTCGCCGGCATCTCGGCGCTGGTGCGCGAATACGTGGAGTCCGACAGCAAGTTCGCCTGGTACTCGGATTCCGCGAAGAGCATGCTCATCTCGCAGCTGCTCATGTCCATCGCCTCCCCGATCGTCGACCCGATGGTCGACGAAGGCCCTGAAACGTACTACAGCCCCCGCTTCCAGGGCGCCGGCCTGGTGAACGCGAAGGCGGCGACCACCACGCCCGTGTATCTGACGTGCGAGGACTCGGACAACGACCGTCCGAAGGGCGAAATGGGCGAGTCGGCCGACGGCTCGTGGAGCTTCACGCTGAAGCTGAACAACCTGACCAAGCAGGAGCAAACCTACACGCTCGATGCGGCGGCGATGTCCGAGCAGATTGCGAACGGCGTGTTCACGGGCAGCGACTACAACTGGACGGGCCGTGGCATCAAGGTGAGCTTCGGCGGCGATGCGCAGGGCGAAACCATCACCGTCCCCGCCAACGACCCGGACAACGATCTGGGCGGAAGCGCGACGCTCGTCGTCAACGTGACGGCGGATAGCGCGTTCAAGTCGTTCGTCGCGGAAAACGCCCCGAACGGCGCCTACGTCGAGGGCTTCGTGAAGCTGGCGGCGCAAAACGGCGGCGTCGACCTGTCCGCGCCCTTCCTGGGCTTCTACGGCGACTGGGATCAGCAGCCCGCCATCGACGCGGCGGCCGGAAGCGGCGACGAGCATATCGTCGGCAGCTCGCTCATGAACCAGGGCACGTCGAAATCCCTTGGCAAGAACCCCCTGGACAAATACGGAAGCGCCGACCTGTCGAAGGCGGTCGTCTCGTCGTCGCCGGCGGCCGATGCCCCGACGCGCCTGGTGCCGTTCACCACCATGCAGCGCAACGCGAGCACGTTGGCGTACGACTACCTGAATGCCGACGGCGAGAGCGTGCGCTCGTTCAGCTATAACTGGGTTTCGAAGACGACGTACAACGACAGCGTGGGCAACTACCTGTACGTTGAGGACTACTATCTGGGTGACAACTCCTCAAAGCCCGTGTTCGACGGCCTGGGCGAGGACGGCAACCAGCTGCCCGACGGCAAGTACACGCTGCGCCGCACGGCCACCTTGGCCACCGACGATGCCGCTCAGCAGACGCTTGACCAGGACTTCTGCTACGACACGAAGAAGCCCGAGGTATCGAACGTGCAGCTGTCCGGCGAAGACGGCGCACGTACGGTGACGTTCGACGTGACGGATTCCTCGTGGTTTGCCGGCGTGAACTTCATCGGCCCCGATGACGATGAGAAGAAGGCCGACGGCTGCTACTACCAGGTGGTCTGCCCGACCAGCTTCTGGGCCGACAGCACCATCTCCGATTCGATGGAGAACGCCGATGGCACGCGCACGTGGCATGTCTCCGTGCCCGTTTCCGCGCTCGAGAGCGCTTGGAACGGCTGGAAGGGACCGGGCAGCAACGGCGCGGCGTTCCCCAACGTCGTGCATATGCGCGCGTGGGATTACGGCAGCAACATCAGCAGCGACGTCGAGATCGTGGTGAACCCGGTTCCCGCGACGGGCGTGACGCTGTCGGCCGATTCCGTGAAGCTCGCCCCCGGCCAGGTGAGCAGCCTGCAGGCGACCGTTGTGCCGGCCGACTCCACGCAGACGAAGCTGACCTGGGCGTCCAGCGATCCCGATGTGGTCGCCGTCGATGAGAACGGCCAGCTCACGGGCGTTGCGGAGGGCGAGGCGCAGATCACCGTGTCCGTGGCAGACAACCCCGCCGTCAGCGCAAAGGCCCAGGTGAAGGTAGAGCAGGTTTCCGCCGATACCGGCGTGGCCCTGTCGCAGGATAGCGCGCAGCTGCTGCTCGACGGCACCCTCGACATCGCAGCCCTCGTGTCCGACGACTGCGCGGCCAGTGGAGTGACCTGGACCAGCAGCGACGAGTCCGTCGTGAAGGTGCAGCAGGCCGACCCGAAGCTCAAGCAGGTCGCCAACCGCGTGACGCTTGCTGCCCAAGGACAAACGGGCGACGCGGACGTGACCGCCACGGTGACGAACTCCAAGGGCGAGAGGAAGTCCGCCACCATCCACGTGCGGGCGCAGCAGGCCGACTACGGCGACTTCGCGATTGATGAGAGCGGCGCGCTTACCGGATACACGGGCGAATCCACGAATATCTCCATCCCCAACGACGTTTCCGTCATCGCCGACGGCGCGTTCTCCGGGTCGGACATTCAGAGCGTTTCCATCCCGTACAGCGTGACCTCCATCGGCAAGGAGGCGTTCAAGAGCACGCACAACCTGGGTCAGGTGCGCTTCGAATCCGGCAGCAAGCTCACCGGCATCGGCGATCGCGCGTTCTTCGGCACCCAAGGGCTTGCCGAGATCGAGCTCCCCGAGGGCGTGACGTCCATCGGCTCCGAGGCGTTCTCCACCTCCTCGGTGCAGCGCGTGGTGCTTCCCGACGGCGTAACCTCCATCCCGGCCAGCGCGTTCGAGAACTGCATCCAGCTTTCCGACGTGACGCTGCCCGACAAGGTGGAGACCATCGGCGCGAACGCGTTCGATGCATGCTCGGCGCTCAACAAGATCAAGGTCCGCAGCGCTTCCGGCTCCGTGGCCGAGGGCCTGCCCTCGAGCTTGACGACCATCGGCAAGGCGGCGTTCAGCGGCGCCCGCCTGCAGAGCGTGAAGCTGCCCGCAAGCGTGAAGACGGTCGAATCGAAGGCGTTCGCCAACGACTCGAGCCTGAAGACGCTCGAGCTCAACGAGGGTTTGGCATCCATCGGCGATGGGGCGTTTTCCGGGACCAACGCGGCCGAGGTCGTGCTTCCCGATTCGCTGGTCAACCTGGGTACCGGCGTTTTCGCGAACATGAAGCAGCTCAACACCGTGACGGTGGGCAGGCAGGTGCCCGCCGGCGCGCTGACGGAGGCGTTCGTGGGCGACGGCTCGCTGCTCGAGTTCAAGGCAGACGATTCCGTCGCGAACTACTCGGTAGCGGACGGCGTGCTGTTCAGCAAGGATAAAACGCAGCTGGTGGCGTTCCCTGCGGCGAAGAAGACGGCGGGCGGGGTGTATACCGTCCCCGAAACCGTCAAGGACATCGCGGCCAGCGCCTTCAGCGGTGCGCAGGTGTCGAAGGTGAACATGCCGAAGGGGCTTGCGTCCATCGGCAAGAACGGTTTCGCCGGCGCGGCGTTGACCTCCGTCGTGCTCCCCGACGGTTTCGAGGCCATGGGCGAGCAGGCGTTCATGGGCTGCTCGTCGCTGACGTACGTCAACATCGGCGGCGCGGTCGAGGTGCCGCAGCGCGCGTTCTCGAAGTGCGTGTCGCTTTCCACCGTGAACCTGCGCAGCGATCTGAACAAGCTGACGAAGATCGGCGCGCTCGCCTTCTCGGATGAGGAGAGCAGCTCCTCCTCGAGCGGCGACGACTACGGATACGATGCCGCAGCGGCCTCGGATGACGATAAGGATACGGCGACGTACGACGGTGCGATCACGGCGATCGTCCTTCCCGATTCCGTCGCCGAGGTGGGGTCGAACGCGTTCAAGAACCTGACGGGCATGACGCGCGCACATGTCGGCGCGGGGCTGACCTCGGGCGGCGCTGACCTGTTCCCGGGTGCAAACGCGCTCGAGGTGCTGACGGTCGCCGGTGCGAACCCGGTGTACTCCGCGGTAGACAACGTGCTGTACGCGCAGATGGAAGACGGTCTGCATCTGGTGAAATCCGCCGCCGCCAGCAAGACCGCCGACGTGATCGTGCAAAACGGCACCGTTTCCATCGATCGCGAGGCGTTCCGTTCCAATCGCGTGATCAAGCGCGTGGTCATCCCCGAGGGCGTGAAGAGCATCGGGTGGGGCGCGTTCAACACGTGCGACTCCTTGAGCGAGGTGGTGCTGCCCGATAGCCTGGAGACCGTGGCGGACACGGCGTTCAACTGGGACCTGAACCTTGATTTCGTCGAGTTCGGGACGAACATCAAGCAGCTTGGCAACCCGAGCAACTATATCGGCGCATCGCCGTTCTCGGGCCATGTGCCTGCGCACCTGATCGTGCGCGGCGGGCGGAACGGCTCGTACGTGTCAAGCTCGCTGCAGGATGATTCGATCATGCAGACGGCTTACTTCGGCCCGGGCATGGCCGACCTGCGTTTCAGCGCATCCGGTACGTTCCCGAAGACCATCGTGATCCCGGCGGACTGCGAGAGGCTCGAGATGCCGTGGAACTTCGGAAGCTATGCCTCTGAAGTGCGCATTTTCGCGCCTGCCGGTTCGAGGGGCTGGGAGACGGCGAAGGCGGCCATTGCGGGGACGTACGGCGCGCTGTCGGAGGACCAGCTGCTCGAGTACACCCCGCTTTCGGCGACGCTCTCCGCTGCCGGCGCGGTCGAGCCCGGCACGGTGGTGCCGCTCAAGGCGACGGCGCAGGGCGGTGTGCGCGGTGACAAGCTGTTCCGCTTCACGGAGGTGTCTGCGAACGGCCAGCGGAAGGTTCTGCAGGATTGGTCGACCGCCGACACGCTGAACTGGAACGTCCCTGTCGATGGTTCCTCGGTTCTCGTCGAGGTCCGCGATGCCACGTTGCTGACCGAGAAGGCCACGCTTGCAGGTGTGCAGCCGTCGGTCTCGCTGAATAAGTCCGGCGTGGTGATCGTGGCGGCGGGGCAGCCCATGCCCGAGCTGGTCGCCAGCGTCACGGCTCCCGAGGGGGCCACGGTGACGTACCAGTGGCTGTGCAACGGCGCCCCCATCGCAGGCGCCACGGGCGCGACCTACACGCCCACGGGTACCGAGGGCGATGCCGATGCGTCCGCCGGTCGCGTGTACAGCGTGGTCGCCCATGTGGTCACGGCCGACGGCGTCGCCGTGAACACGGTGAGCGGCGAGGTTACCGTGCGCATGGCGGCGGAGGCGTCCGAAGTCGACACGTCGGCACTGAAGGCCGCGGTGGATGCCGCCGAGGCGCTGAACCGCGGCGATTACACCGCCGAGTCGTGGCAGGCGTTCCAGAAGGCGCTGGCCGCTGCGCGTCAGCAGCTGGTGAGCCCGGAGAGCGCGGAGGCGGTCGCCAGCGCGCTGGATGCGCTGACGAAGGCGCAGGGCGCGTTGGTGGAGTCGGGCGTGGACGTCGATGCGCTGATCGGTGCCATCACGGCGGCCGACAAGCTGCAGCAGTCCGACTACACCGCCGATAGCTGGAAGCCCTTCGAGCAGGCGCTCGCCGCCGCCAAGAACGTGCTGGCGAACCCGACGAACCAGCGGGCCGTCGATGATGCGCTCAAGGCGTTGACCGAGGCGCAAAACGCCCTGGTCAAGGTCGAGCCCACGCCCGAGCCCAGCCCGGATAAGCCGGACACCTCGGCTTTGCAGGGCGCCGTCGATGCGGCCAAGCAGCTGAAGGAATCCGACTACACCGCCGATAGCTGGAAGCCGTTCTTCGATGCGCTGAAGGTCGCGGAGGATGTGCTGGCGAACCCTGATGCCAGCGGGGATGACGTGGCCTCCGCGCTTGAGAGGCTGACGAAGGCGCAGTCGGCGCTGGTGAAGGCCGACGCCGCGCCTGAGCCGGACCCTGCGCCGAACCCCGAGCCGAACCCGAACCCGGGTCCGGGCACAGATAACGGCAACGGCAACGGTGCTGGCGACAACGGTAATGGCAGCGGTGTCGGTGACAACGGTGGCGACAACGGTGCCATGGGCGGCAACGGCAACGGCGGGAACGCCGGCAGCACTGGCGGTAACGGGGCTGCGGGCGGCAATAGCGGAACCGCGTCCGGCGGCAATGGCGGAGCGCTGAGCCAAACCGGCGACAGCGTGCCGGTTGCCCCGCTTGCCGCAACCGGCGTGTTCGGCGCCGCGCTTGCGGCGGTAGCGGCCTTCTTTGCGCGTCGCAAGCGCCAACGGTAGGGCGCAGCTTCGGGTGGGGCGCACATGCGCCCCACCTTCTGGAGATAATATGGCAAAAGTTATCCATGGTTATTTTCTAAAGAAGTTATATACAGTATACTTTTCTCGTTTTGTAAGTGCGGGGTAACAACTAGCGATGTCCAGGCGCTACCCCTTGGCTTTGTTGCCCGGCTTGGTTTGCGGCCCGTGGCAAGAGGCGGGTTTCGAGATAGGAAGGAACAGCATGGGCAAGGTAAGGTATACGGTGGTGCGCAAGGGCACCTCGCTGGTGCTGGCGGCAACGCTGGCGACGGGCATGGTGCCGGCGCTCGCCTTGGCGCAGGATGCCGGCAACGGCGACGCGCCGGTAGCGGTGCAGACAAAAAACGGCTTCACCCCGGTCGAGGGCACTGTTTACACGGTCCAGGTCAAGTGGCTGAAGGCCGATTCCGACAGTTCGTCTATGATGGGCGCCTATTTCTCCACCACGGCGAAGGCTGTGTACCAAAACGGCAAGTATGCTGTCAGCCTGACCGCGAACGAGAGCGGCAAGGAAATGGGCGTGAAACTGATAAGCGGCGGTTCAGAGCTTCCCTACGTGGATAACTCCGACGGCACGCGCATTTTCACGGTGAGCGCCTTGAAGCTTGATGCGCTTACGTTCCAGGTGACGGCACCTGGCATGCCCATGACGCCGAGCGCCCGCGCTGTGTTCGATACAAGCAGCATCGACGAGGGCGTCGATATCCCGCCTTACGAGGATGCGTTCACGCTGTACTTCAAGGGGTCGAAATACGATACCTCCCGGTCGTTCAGCGACGAGGCGAAGGTGACCGCGTCGAACGGCTCATACGTCATTGAGCTGACGGCGAAGTCGCTAGGCGAGGGCAACACGCTCGGTGATGTCACCTATCAGGGCAAGAAGGTTGCCAAGACCGTGAACGAGGACGGCTCCGCAACGTATTCCATTCCCGTGTCTAGCATCACCGACACCCATGACATCACGTTCGGCTATACCGTGAGCATTCCCAATCGCGGCACCATGACGAACCTGCATCCGTTCCAGCTGGTGGTGGGCAACGCCACGCCGAACGTCTCGTTTGTGGACCGCACGGGTTTGACGTCGGAGATCGTGAAGGCGGAGGCCGTCGAGCAGGGCAGCAAGACCGATGAGGCGTTCTCCGCGTTACAGCAGGCAATCGCCGATGCGTATGCGACCGTCGACGCCGCCGATGCCACGGATGCATCCATCGCCGCAGGCGTGAAGGCGATCACGGGCGCTGTTGAAGCGTTTAGCACGAGCGCTGACAAGGCCGATCCCGGCCAGGATGAACAGAAGGTTGACAAGACCTTGCTGAACCAGAAGATCGCCGATGCGAAGGCGATCGAGCAGGGCAACAAGACCGATGAGGCGTTCAAGGCTCTGCAAGAGGCCATCGCAACCGCTGAGAAGGCGGCCGCCAACGACAAAATCCCCCAGGCGGGTGTCGATGCCGTGACCGAGCAGCTGCAGAAGGCCATCGACGCGTTCAACACCAGCAAGGACGCTGAAGCCCCCGCGCCGACTCCTTCCGAGGATCAGGCCGTGACCACGGCTGACGGTTTCAAGCTGGTCGCCGGCAAGGAGTACGCGCTGCCGGTTTCGTTCGTCAACGCGACCACGGGCGAGCAGTCCACCGCGGCCAACTTCATGGAGGCTACGGCTACGGTCTCGTATGCCGACGGCTCGTATTCCGTGACGGTTACGCCGAACGCGCAGGACAAGCAGTTCCTGACGGCTATGACGTACGGGGGCAAATCCGCAGTTCAGAACGCTGACGGGTCCTTCACCATTTCCGGTGTGCCCGCTATCAATAAGGACATCACGGTGAGCGTGACCATGCCCGGCGGCACCGTCGACATGGGCGTGCGTCTGGATACCACCAGTTTGCCGACCGCTTCCGGTGAGCCGGTGACGCCGCAGCCGCCTGCAAACAACAACAACGGCAGCAACGGCAACAACGATGGCGGTGCCACCACTGACCCCAACGGCCAGCAGGCCGAGCAGGGCTTCCAGGTCGGCCACACCTATCAGGTGCCTGCTTCGTGGCTGAAGCACAACAGCACGGAAGAGTCCATGGCAGCCAAGTACTTCGGAGACACCGCGCTTGTCCGCCCGCAGTCCGACGGCACGTTCAAGGTGAGCTTCTCTGCTACGAGCGAAGGTGCGAACCATATCATTTCGCTGGCATATAACGGCTCCGACCTGGCGAAAAGCGGAAACCAGTACACCGTTTCCATTCCGAAGGCCGACTCCGATACCGTGGTTCCCATCAGCATGACCATCAAGGAGATGGAGCAGCTGGGCGGCGGCGCGCAGATCGCGGACATGTACCTGAAGCTGTCGCAAGCCAAGGACCTGGGCGCGGGCCAGGACAACGTGGTCGCCTCCAGCAACAAGATCCTCAGCCAGACCGGCGATAACGTGGCCGGCGTGGTCGGCGCCGCGGCCGTTGCCGCGGTGGCGGCAGGTGCAGCTGTGGTTGCCCGCCGTCGCATGCAGCGTCGATAGCGCGGCGCTTGCCCGCGGGAGCCGCAAACTCCTTCCGCGGGCTGGGCGTTTCGCGTGAGGCTGCGCGAGCGGAAGTTTGCGCGCCAAGGCGGATGCGCCTGCCGGTGTACGGACGGACGAAATCGCACGACCGCCGTCTGCCGTCTTCGGCATCCGAGCGAAGAGCGCGAATATGGGCCGGTTCCCTTTGGGGCCGGCCCGTTCGCCGTATGAAGAAAGTTGTTTTCCCTGTTCGAAAGGTTGTTTTTCATGACTAAGCGACTTTTGCGCGGCGCGTGCGCGGCCGCGTTCGCCCTGCTCGCGGCGTTCGTCGTCTCCTCGAGCGTGCTCGTCGGCGCAGCTCACGCGGCCACCTCCGCCGTGTACACCGCCTCGACGGCCCCCTCGTACGCTAACCCCGTGACGGGCGCGATCGAGGATTCCGCAGGCCAGAGCAACGTTGCGTTGGCCGAGTCCATGACCACGGGCTGCACGTACCCCGCTGCACTGGTGGAGAAGGACACGGCGGGCAACACGTTCGTCACGTTGCGCTTCAAGCTGGCGGACCAGATGGGCGCGATGAGCTTCTGGGCCGACAACGGCGGCGATGGCGCGTTCTCTGCGGTTGAGGCGGCGCAGATGCAGGTCGATTCTGCGAACAACACGGCCGACTGGCGCTTCCAGGTGCCCAGCGAGACGTCGAACATCCGCGTAAGCATGTACGTGACGCCGATGGGCCGCGACGTCGTCTACTTCACGCAGCTGACGGGCCTTGTCGAGGGCAACGCCGACGCCGTGCCGTTCGTGCAGACCATCACCCCTGGTGAGGAGGCCGCCGAGCCTACGGCTGCCGCCGAGCCCGCCGCTTCCGCATCCGCCGAGCCTGCTGCTTCCAGCATATCGGGCGAGGCCGCGCCTCAGACCGATGGTGCGGCGAATTCCGGCGTCAAGGAGTACAACGCCGATGGCCAGGAGACCGCCGAGGGCCAGGATCGATCCGAGCCGCTTAACGGTGCGACGACCGCTGCTATCGTGGGCGGCATCGTGGTGGTGCTGGCGGTTGCGGGTGCGGCAACGTACTTCGCGTACCTCAAGCCCAAGCGCGCCAAGCAGGCGCAAGCAGCCGCTGCGGCGGCAGCGGCTGCGAAACCGAGGGGCGAATAGCTTGATGAGCTGCGCAAACGACGCCTGCGAAACTACCGCGGCGAGCGTGCGCGGGGCAGGGGAGGCAGCGGGGGCTTCCGTGACAGCGCCCTTTGCGGCGCCCCGGCCGGCGTTGCCGGGCAAGGCGGCGGCTCGCAACGCCGGGGCTTTTGCGCCGCGCCGACCGCTCACGCGCCGTGCTTTCGCGCGAGGGCTGGCCGTCGCCGCATTGTCGGCGGCGGCCTTCCCGCTGGCCGGCTGCGTCGACCAGCACCCGTACCGCAACGCCGATGGCTCCGAGCAGCAGCGCCTGGTGGCGACGTCGCCGGCGGTGGCGACCATCTGCGACAAGCTCGACCTGGAATTGGTGGGCGTGTGCAACACCACGCGCGACCTGCCCGAGCGCTATGCCGAGCTGCCGCAGGTGGGAAGCCCCATGTCGCCCGACCTGGAGACGCTCAAATCGCTGCATCCCAGCTGCGTGATCAGCCCGAACACCTTGATCGACGACCTGCGCCCGAAGTACGCGGGCATCGCGGTGGCGTGCATGTTCCTGGATTTGCGCAGCGTCGATGGCATGTACGAGAGCATCTCCGCCATGGGAGCCAAGTTCGACCGCCGCGATCAGGCGCAGGCGCTGGTAGCGGAATACGACGCGTTCATGGCGGCCTTCCGCGCCAGCGTGGAAGGCAAGCCGCAGCCGAGCGTGCTGGTGCTCATGGGCTTGCCGGGCAGCTATATCGTGGCAACGGAGAACAGCTACGCGGGCAGCCTGGTGGCGCTTGCGGGCGGGCAGAACGTGTATGCGGGCTCCGACCAGGAGTTTCTGAACGTGAACACCGAGGATATGCAGGCGCGCGACCCCGACATCATCCTTCGCACGGCCCATGCGCTGCCCGACCAGGTCATGCAGATGTTCGCCGACGAGTTCGCCGCGAACGACGTATGGAAGCACTTCCGCGCGGTGAAGGAGGGGCGCGTGTACGACCTTCCTTACGACCAGTTCGGCATGAGCGCCACCTTCAACTACCCTGACGCGCTGCAAACGCTGCAGCCCATGCTCTACAGCAAGAAAGGCTGACCATATGGTAAGCACTGGAAGGAAAATCACGGTGTTCGCGATAACGGCGGCGGCGCTTTTGGCGCTGTTCTTCGTCGCCGTGAACACGGGTAGCTTGCAGGTGACGCCCGAGCAGCTGCTCGGAGGCCTGTTCGTCGAATACGATGACACGGTCGCCACCATCTACGACCTGCGTTTCCCGCGCATCTTCATCGCCATGGCCGGCGGTGCGGCGCTGGCGGTCTCGGGTGCGCTGCTGCAGGCGGTCATCCGCAATCCGCTTGCCGACCCGGGTATCATCGGCGTGTCAAGCGGCGCAAGCCTGGCCGCCGTGTTGGTCACGGCATTCGCCCCGGCGCTGTACTACTTCACGCCGCTGCTCGCGTTCGCGGGCGGCATGATCGCGTTTTGCCTGGTGTACAGCCTGTCGTGGCGCGGCGGTCTCTCGCCGCTGCGCGTGATTCTGGTGGGCGTTGCGGTGAGCGCCATGTTCTCCGGCATCTCCAGCGCGTTCAGCTCAGGCACGGGCGGCACGCTGTCGGGCGTGGCCAGCATCGTGGACGCGAACATCACCATGAAAACGTGGAGCGACCTGCAAACGCTTGCGGGCTACGCGGTGGTCGGGCTCGCTATCGCGCTGCTGGTGACGAAGCGTTGCGACCTGCTGTCGCTTGAGGACAAGACGGCGCGCAGCCTGGGACTCGACGTGAACAAGAACCGCCTGTTCATCAGCGCCGTCGCCGTGCTGCTGGCGTCCATCTCCACGGCCGTCATCGGCCCGATCAGCTTCCTCGGCCTGATCGTCCCGCACATCGCCCGGCTGCTGGTGGGCACGTCGCACAAGTGGCTGGTGCCTTACACCATGCTGCTTGGTGCGTTCTGCCTGCTGCTGGCCGATACCATCGGCCGCACCATCGCGGCGCCCTACGAGATCAGCGCCGCGGTCATCATGTCGGTGGTGGGCGGTCCGGCGTTCATCCTGCTGCTTCGAAAGGCGCGTGGTACCTATGGCGAATAATGCGAACGAAGGCAACGTCTTCACCGTGCGTGGGCTGTCGTTCGCGTACGACCATGGGCGCGTGCCCATCTTCGACGGCTTGGACGTGACCATCCCCGAGGGGCGGATCACCACGCTCATCGGGGCGAACGGCTCGGGCAAGTCCACGCTGTTCAACCTGCTGACGAAGAACCTCAAGCCCACGGGCGGCACGGTGCATCTGCGCGGTGGCGACGTGGCTGATCTGCGCCTGCGCGATTTCGCGCGTCTGGTGGCCATCGTGCACCAGAGGAATTCGGCTCCGGGCGACTTGGCGGTCGAGAAGCTGGTTGGTTACGGCCGCTTCCCATATCACGGCATGGGAAGCGCTGCGAACACCGAGGAGGACGAGCGCATGGTGGCCTGGGCTCTCGAGGTCACGGGCTTGACCGAGTATGCGAAGCGTCCTGTGTCGGCATTGTCCGGCGGTCAGGCGCAGCGCGTGTGGATCGCCATGGCGCTGGCGCAAGGCTCCGATGTGCTGCTGCTTGACGAGCCCACCACGTACCTGGACATCCGCTATCAGCTTGACGTATTGCACCTGGTCAAACGCCTGAACAGCGAATTCGGCATGACGGTGGTCATGGTGCTGCACGATGTGAACCAGGCGCTGCGCTACAGCGATAACCTGGTAGCGCTCGCCGACGGCCGCATCGTGGCGCAGGGAACGCCGGACGACATTATCACGTCCGACCTGCTCGAAGAGGTCTACGGCGTCCGCCTACCCGTTGCCACGATCGAAGGCAAGCCCTTCGTGCTGGCGGTATAGCGGCGGGTGCGCGATAGGCTCCCGGTAGGTCGCCCGAGCGGGGGTGAGCAGGGGATGGACGTGAACGCGGGACGCGCGAAGGTGAGCAGGGAGCGTGGGACACGAACAGGGGACGGAGGCGTGTTCGGGATGGAGGTTCGGGAAAAGCGAGCGCCAACCTGAACGCACCCCGTCCCCAGTTCACCCTGTTCGGGCGCGAGGCCATCTCCTGTGGTGGCACAGCCGCTCCGGCTGACGGACGCCAGAGTTTCCCGCGATTGTCTTTGATTGAAAGCCATGGTAAACTTCCTGCATTTGTTAGCAATCGTGAACAGTAAGCAGGTGCAACACGTGAACGAACAGGCAACGACGGCAGGGCAGGTCATCGCATCCGACCAGCCCGCGCAAAGCGCTTCGAAGGTCCGCCATGCTCTTTGGGCCGTCGGCGGCTTCCTATGCTTCGCGCTGGGGATGGTCGGCGTGGTGCTGCCGATTCTGCCCACCACGCCGTTCATCCTGGTCGCCGCCTTCTGCTTCGCCCGCAGTTCCACGCGTCTGAACAACTGGTTCAAAGGCACGAAGGTGTATAAGCACGTGCTGGAGGGCTACGTGACCAAGCGTTCTATGACGCTGCGCGCGAAGCTCACCATCCTTATTCCGGTGACGGTGCTGCTGGTCATCGGCTTCGCCCTGATGGGCCGCGTCCCCGTCGGACGGCTCATTCTGGCGGCGGTCTGGATCGGCCATATCATCTACTTCGGCTTCGTGGTGAAGACCGACAAACGGGCATAAGAGATTTCACGCCAGCCGCAGACCGGACGCGGCCTTGGCCAAGCGGCTTCCCCGGACAATCGAACCGTTATGGGGCAGTCGCTTCGTTGCGTTTTCCCATCGGTCGTCCGACTTCTCGCCCCGCCGCTTCGCCGCTCCGGCATCCCAACACCCTGGCACCCTGGCATACGCTCCGCCTCTCATTGCTCGCTATCGCACTCTCTGCCGTGGGGCGGTGATTGCATGCGTTTAGGCTTGTGCTTGCGCGTAAAACCGTGTGCTTCATGGCGATTCACAAGGGTTGCCGGTTGCAGCTGCCAAAAAACACGCGAGTGCGTGCTCTGGCTGGCAAGTTATTGTCTAAACGATCGATTTGTTGTTACCAACGCATTCATATCATTGGAATCTGCCCCGATAAGGGTCTTGATCGCATCTTGAAGGGATGACTCGGGGCTGTTTTGCACGCACTCGCGCATTTTTTGGCAGCAATCGATCTAAGCCCTTTCCCATTCGACGCAGCGTCTCGATGCAGCGCCGGCTCCGTGGCGTTTCGTGGCGACCTGGATCGCGATTCGGTATGGCGGGCGGATCGCTTCGAGGTCGGCGCGAGCCGTCGCTGTCGCAAACGCCCCGTCCGCCAAGGCCCCGCATTCGCTCGGGCTCTGCGCTCGCGCAAGCTCCGCGTCTGCGGGTCAGCGTCCTATAGGTTAGGTCCGGTGCCCGAGCGGCCTGCCCTGCAAGACCCCTCGGACGATCTTGGGTGAAACCCGCAAGGCTTGTGCAAGGTCGCCTTTCTATGCTTGCCTTATGGGGTTGGTTCTTACAGACATATCGGCGATCGAGGCGTACAGGCGCGACCCGGTTCTCGGGCAGCGTCCTCCCGTGGCGCTCCCGTTCGGTAAGATACGGGGCCTCAATTTGGTGCGCCCACGTGCAGCAGAGCTTCGCGAGTTCGACCAGCGCGGCTATGCAAGCTTCTCAAGGCCCGTTCATGTTTTGGTGCCTCATCGCGACATGCGCATGGCAGCCAACGACGTGAGATGGCACGTATGGTCAGGGTCCCTCCCGAAATCGGGTGCCGGTTTTCGTCGGGATGCCCAAGACGTTTTCCTTGCAAGCCCGGAGCTGGCATTGCTCCATTACGCATCGCATGCCGACTTAACGGATGCGATCGCCCTTGCGTTCGAGCTGTGCGGGACGTATCGGCTCGGCGGTTTGCTAGGCTTCGAGAAGGCCGATCCGCTGACCTCGACGAAGCGGCTGAACTGGTTCGCGTCGGCCGTGCAAGGCGCGCGCGGGGCGAAGCGCCTCCGTCGCATCGCCGATCGCGCTCTCGACGGCTCGGCGTCTCCTATGGAAACCGCCTTGGCGATGCTCCTGTCCTTGCCATGCGCGCTTGGGGGCTACGGTCTCCCTTCGCCTCGCCTGAATGCGCGGATCGACATGTCGCCTAAAAACGGTCTCAATCAATCAAAACGTTATTACGTTGCCGACCTCTACTGGCCCGAAGCTCGTTTCGCCGTCGAGTACGACAGCGATCGATGGCATGTCGGACCCGAGCGGATCGGCCAGGATGCTGCTCGGCGAAACGCGCTTTTGTTTCAGGGGATCAAGGTGGTTACGGTTTGCAGCCAGCAGATTATGAGCGAATCGAAGATGGACGATGTGGCGCGCATCGCGGCGAGAGCCCTCGGGCGATCGGTGCGCCCGAGGGCGAGGGAGTGGCGCAAACGCAATAGGGAGCTGCGCCGTGCAGTCCTTCCACACCGGGTCGATGGCTCAGGGGAGTGTTGGTGAGGGGACGGAATCGGTCCGATGGCTTGAAGGGTTGCTGGTAGGGGGCTGGTTTGGGGCGATGTGCTGGGAGCCGTTGGTCGGGGGCTTGGCTTGGACTGATGATTCGAAGGGCTGTTGGCTGAGCGACGACCTGAAGGGTTGCTGGTAGGGGGCTGGTTTGGGGCGAACGGTTTGGGGGAGTCGTTGGCAAGAGAGTCGGCTCGGGGCGATGCACCGGAGAAGTGCTTGCGAGGGGGTCCGGGTTTGGGCGATGCGCTGCGGAACTGTTGGCCAAAGGGTTTGACTTGGGCTGATGGCTCGAGGAACTGTTAGAAAGGGGTTTGGCTGATCTGCTGCCAAAAAACGCGCGAGTGCGTGCTGTTCGGCCCGGATGTGCCTTTGATTGCGTGGTTTTCGATGTGAGTCGGGCACACGAACGGCAATTTCGCGATGTCGATGGGCTTGCAGCTGAGGTTTTGCACACACTCGCGTTCTTTTTGGCAGCAACCTCCAGAAACCGTTGCAGATTGTCGGGCGATGTCGCGAACCGCAGGGTGATGTCGCTACTAGCTAACCGGCAAATCGCTCGCCTGCGCAAAAGGCCCGGCCCCGCGACCCGCTAGCCCGCAAGCTGCCGCCCTCGCAATCCCCGCCCACGCAAAAGGCCCCGCGTTCGCGGGGCCTTTCAACCTGCATCTATTTCGTTTTCCAGACTTTCACGCGGCAGCAGTTCACGGCTTCGCCGCCGATGGGCGTGTAGTCGATGTTGGAGTATGTGACCACCGTGTCGTTTTGGCCTTCGGACGCCAGCCACTCGCCGTAGTCGTCGGCTCCGTTCTCCGCTGACAGCGCGAAGTAGCGTTTGCCCTGTAAGTCGACACCGCATACGGCGCTCGTGGACTTCACCATCAGCCAGTTGCCGCACCATGCCGGCGCGGTGGTGGGTGTGCGGTCGAAGCGCAGCCACTTCTGCGCGCTGTAGCCGCCGCTGCCCGGCGACTCGGCGGGGGCGTACGTGCCCAAGTTGGCGATGCCGTCGCCGTAGCTGTACGTGGCGTCGAACGCGAACGTGAAGCCGGTCTTGCCGTAACCCGCCTCGAGCGGCTTCATGGACGCTGGGAGCGTCAGCGTGTCGGTGACGTCGCCGTTCTCGCTCACGCGCGTGAGTTGGTAATACGACGACGCGCCGGTGACGCGGGGCGTGATGACCACGCCGTCGCCCGCCGCGTACGGTGCCGTTGCCATGCGGCCGGCCGACTCGTACACCACGTTGGCGTCCGAGCTGCCCATGGGGGCGCTCTTGAGCTGCGCGATCAGCGACGCCGCGGTGACCGTGCTGTCGGGCTGCGGCATGACCTGCCAGAACGCATGCCCGCCAACGGCGGCGATGGTGGGGGTCTCGAACCGGTCGGTGGAGCCCTCGTCGAGCTGCTGGATGTTGGAGAGGGCGTCGCCGTTGGAGTTCAGCTTTCCGGCGAAGATCCGCCAGGTGCCGTCCATGATGTTCGCCTCGGTCCACACCACGCCCTGCGAGGTGCAGCGCGCGTCGTAGATCTCGAAACCCTCGTCCTGCCCGCGCGCCTTGTCCAGCACCACGGCCGACGTGCCCGACGACAGGGCCAGCGTGGCCACCTGTGCCAGCGGCTTGGCCTTCTCCGTGGGGATCAGACAGCAGGCGAACTTCGAATCGTTGCACCAGACCAGGGAGCCGTAGGGCAGGTCGTAGGAGCCCTGCTGCTCCGCGCAATCGTCGGCGTTCTCCACCTGCGACAGGTCGGAGATGGTGAAGACGGCATCGGTGGGCACCTTCAGCGTTTGGATGTCGGGCGTGGAAGAGTCTTTGCCGCCAGCGATCGCGGCGGCTCCGGCGCCTGCAGCGGCGAGCACGCCCACGCCGAGCGCTCCCAGCAAAAGACCGCGACGCGTGATGAGCGTCTGCCCGCCGTTGCCGACGGCCGGTCGCGGCGTGCCGCGTCCGGTGGGGGAGCCGCCGGAGATCCCGATGCCGCCTAGGCCCGGCGTGCCGGAGAGCGGGGTGGGGGTGGCGGCGCCAACGTAGGTGCCGGTATCGCGACGGACGCGACCGGCCGCCGCGCGCTGGGCGCGCACCTGCGTGCGTTGCGCGGTGCGAGCGGCCGGGGCGCCGGCCTTGCCGGCCGTCCGGGGCACGGAAGCGGCGCGCGGGGCCGTGGCTTTCGCCGCCCCATGTGCGGAAACGCCGCGACCTGCGGTACGCGGGCGCGCCGAGGCGCCGCGCAAGGGGCGGGCCGGCTGCGCGGCGCGCCTGCTCGTGCGGGTTGCTCGGGATGGTTGGCGGTCTGCGCCGCCCTGTTGTGTCCTTCGGGTTGCCATGGCGGTAATTATGTCATTTCGCCTACAGGCGCGAGGGGGTTTGACTTGACTTGTTACAATAAACCCAAACACCCTTCACCCGCACGGCCGCGCAAGGGGACGTGCGTGCGAGGTGATGAAAGCATGGAAAGCAGCTTCCTAAGGAGTGAACCATGAGCAACGAAACCAGGCGCATCCTGCTGGTGGAGGACGAGAAGGCCATCCGCGATGCCGTAACCGCATATCTTGAGCGCGAGAACTATTGGGTAACCGCCGTCGGCGACGGCCAGGAGGCGCTGGAGGAATTCTCCAAGCACCACTTCGACTTGGTCATCC
Organism: uncultured Coriobacteriaceae bacterium; assembly: GCA_900550055.1. Taxonomy (GTDB): domain Bacteria; phylum Actinomycetota; class Coriobacteriia; order Coriobacteriales; family Eggerthellaceae; genus Senegalimassilia. The sequence goes on from URQU01000023.1 coordinate 30,557, forward strand.
TCGACCTCATGCTCCCGCGCGTCCCCGGCGAGCGCGTCTGCCGCGCCATCCGCGACAACTCCGACGTGCCCATTATCATGC
>URQU01000024.1 GCA_900550055.1 uncultured Coriobacteriaceae bacterium
GTTTTCAAAGTGCTCGAAACGCAGGAACTGCATCATCAAGTGCCGCTCGTTCATGACCGACCGCTCGAGACGCGCTACGGGACCGGCTATAGGATGTGCGAAGTTCCGTATCAAGCCGTGATTGATGGCAACAGGATGCGCCATGACGAATCGAACGAACCGATACACCGCAATGCCCGCCGAGCAGTCGTCCGACAACGACGCATGCAGTACCGCATCCCAGGCATCCCGACCTGCTTTTCGCACGATGCCCGCCTTCACACGCGCCGCCAACGTCGCATCGGTTTCGATATAGCGCACGCTTTGCCCTAACCGAGGCTGCAACGCGGTCTCGGTCGAAAAGTCTTCGGGCTGCTCGTGCAACGCATACGCTTGGAATATCGCCGTTAGCAGCCCTTCGGTAGTGCCATCATGCACGTATGCCACGTTGTACAGCGACTCCCTACCGACATCCAAGCTCATGCGGGCACCTTCTGCCGGCCCTGCAACGCATGCTGCCAACCGAAAATCCCATCGACCACGCCTTCCTGAACCACCGGCGCCTGCAGCCGCTGCGCTCCTCTCGCGCTGCCGTCCAGCGCGGTCGCCTTATCCCCTGCTCCTATGGCCGTACGCCCGACTTCCGACCCGAACAGGCTAAGCTGCCCAGGCAACACCTTCCCCGAACGGGCGCCATGACGGCCGCCTTCGATAGGGCTTGCCAGCTGCGCCCGCAAAGCCTCGGGGCAAAACTCCACCCCGTTGCCTTGATATTTCCCGTTGCAGGTGATGAAGTAACGCGCCCGCTTAAAGGCGATTCCCAGCTTGCGAAGCTCCCCTTCCCGCAAACACGAGGTGCGTCGGGCGCGCATGATTGAACGGGCTCCACATGGACCTATCCCCGGCACGCGCAGCAACACCTCCAACGGAGCCGTATTCACCTCCACCGGAAACAAATCCAGATGATTCAGCGCCCATGCAGCTTTCGGATCAACATCCATCTCCAGATTCGGCGCATCGGCGCTGATAATCTCCGACACGTCGAATTTGTAGTAGCGCAGCAGCCAATCAGCCTGGTACAGCCTGTGTTCACGATTCAATTGCACCCCAACGTTCTGCGGCAGACGCTCATCGGAGCTTACCGGCAGATATGCGCTGAAGAACACGCGTTTGAGCTGCAAGGTCTTATATAGCGCCTGTGACAGGTTAAGGATTTGGAAATCGGTTTCCGGAGTAGCCCCTATAATCATCTGCGTGGACTGCCCCGCTGGCACGAACGCACGCTCCCGCTCCTTCGGACGGGTAGATGGCAGATACGTTGTGCTGCGCCGCGATATCCCCCGCGATTCACGATCCTGTGCCATGTTGTCCCTGATTTGACGCATAGGGGAGATGATGCGCTGTTTGGTTTTCTGAGGGCACAGCAAGCTCAAACTTGTCTGGCTAGGCAGTTCAAGGTTCACGCTCATGCGATCCACAAGATGCCCAAGCCTGTCGATAAGCTCCGGCGAGGTTCCCGGCACGGCCTTCGCATGGATATATCCACGAAACCGGTGATGATCGCGCAGCAGCTGCAACGTGCGAATCATAAGCTCGGTGGTATGGTCGGGCGAACCGATGACGCCCGAGCTGAGGAACAGCCCTTCGATATAGTTACGGCGGTAAAACGCCATAGTGAGATCGGCCAGCTCTTCAGGCGTGAACGCCGCACGCGGCACTTCGTTGCTGCAACGATTAACGCAATACGCGCAATCGTACACGCATACGTTGGTCATGAGCACTTTGAGCAGCGAGATGCAACGCCCATCGGGCGTAAAGCTATGGCAGCATCCAGCGCCGAGCGCGTTGCCGACATAACCGGCCTTCGAGCTGCGCTGCAACCCCGACGATGTGCAGGCGACATCGTATTTCGCCGCATCGGCAAGGATCTCCAGCTTCTCCTGCACATCCATGGCTCCCCTTCCGCAAACACCCGTACGTGTTATAAGCAGTTACTATACTCGTACGCTTGTTCGTGGTCAAGAACGTTTGTGCGATATCATCTCGGAACCCCGGTCAAATCGAATGCAGGGATGAAGCTGTCCTGGGCCGCACCGCCCTGCTGCCAGAAATAGTCGTCGATCCCCAGCGAGTCGGCGTAGTCCAGCAGTTCCTCGTATTCCGCATCGGACACGCGTCCGGCCAGCTCAGGGCAGCGTCGAAGCTGGCGTTGCGCCCACGCATCCCCAGCTTGCGCCGCATCGGCGAGCATCGGCGTGTACTGGTTCATCAACGACAGCAGCACGTCGCCTCCGAAGCGCTCCCATATCGCGCGCACCACGCGCTTGGAATCCTCCAAGGCGCCGGGCAGCATCAGGTGGCGCACCACCACCCCGCGCGTAAGGCGCGGCTGGCCGTCCACTTCGTCGCCTTCGGGAGCGCCCACGCAACGAACCATCTCCTCAAGCGCCGCCATGGCCACCTCGGGATAATCGGGCGCAGCGGAATAACGGCGGGCAAGGCTGCTCGAGCAATATTTGAAATCGGTCAGGTACACGTCCACCGTGCCGACGTTGTCCCGCACGGCCTGCACCGTCTCGTACCCCGAGGTGTTCCAGACCACGGGCAACGTCAAACCACGGGCACGGGCGCGGGCAACGGCAGCGCGGATGTGGGGCGCATAGTGCGTCGGCGTGACGAAATTGACGTTCATCGCCCCCTGCTGCTGCAGGTCAAGGCACATATCGGCCACATCGTCCACGGTCACGGGCACACCTACGCACCCCGTGGCTATCATCTGGTTCTGGCAGTACACGCACCGAAGCGGGCAGTTCGAGAAGAACACGGTGCCGCTGCCGCGAGAACCGCTGATGGGCGGCTCCTCCCACATGTGCAGCGCCGCACGGGCCACCACCAGCTGCCCTTGCGCCCCGCACACACCGCGTTCATTGGCAGCGCGATCGACGCCGCACGCCCGCGGGCACAGCTTGCAGCAAGCCAACTCTTCTTCGAACTCCATAGCAGATCCCTTCCCTGCTTCTATACGCGACCGCTAGTTGAAAGCCCGACCGCGCGCCATGCCCCGATGCGTTGCGGGCGTTCTCTCCTGCCAGGCAAAACCCAAGCCGCCCGGCAGACGAAAAGGCCCGCAACGCGAAACCCGGCCCATGGCGGGCAGCGGCGTCTCAACGCCTGCGCCCATCCATCCAAACAGCCGGGCAACCGCTTCGCGGGCCCTGTCCAATGCTCGATCGCCTTTAACGGGCGAGTACCTAGTTGAAGCCGGGATAAGCCCCCGTCATGCCGTCATCGTCCATGATGCCGGCATCGCCGAAATCGTCGCCCCAGTCGGCATCCTCGTCATGGTCGTGATCATGGTCGCCGTACGTTCGCTCGGCACGGGTCCAGTCCAGGCCCTCCTTCGCGCATGCGTCTTCCTCGCGATACACCAACGACAAGGCCGAGGGCGCCTTATCCGACCCGCCGATGATGGCCAGAAGCTCCAGCAGGCGCTGAACCGCCTCGGCCTGCGGCAGGATAAGGTCCGCATCGTCAGCGGTGGTCAACGCCGCGGTCAGCTCGCCCATGAGCATCTCCACGGTGTAGGTGCCGTCGAAACGGCCATCGGTGACGGCTGCCAGCAGCGCATCGCCCGCCGGGGTGAGCGCACCGGCGCGCATACCCGCGATCTCGCCCATGTCCGAAGACGTGCGCACCGCATGATACAGCGCATCGGCCTCCACGGCGGCGACCAGCTGCGCCGAAGTCTGCAGGCTATACGCGGCACGGGCAAGCTGGGCCGAGCCCGGGCCACCGGCATCGGTGATGTGGGCTACCAGCAGATCGAGAACCTTGCGTGCCGCCTCGACGCAGTCCTCCTCGCCGCCCACGAAGCAGCCCAGGTTCTCACGTGCCGCAAACGCATCGGGCACGGCGACGTCGGTGACCACGAGCGGCGCCTCGACGGCGACCAGGTCGGCGACGCAGGCCATGGCGTTGAGCTCGCGGGCGAAGGTGGGCGTGGTGCACGACAGGTCGATAAGCAGCGTGCCCTTACGCGCGCCCTGCACGATGCCGTTGTCGCCAAAGTACGCGTCCTCGAGCGCATTTTGCGCAGTGAAGTAGGTGATGACGGCATCTGCCACACCCGCATCGCCCACGCGCTGCCAGCCGGCGCCGCACAGGCGATCGGCCACCATATTCCCCACCGTATCGTTTCCTGCGAACACGAAAGCCTTCGTCATGGCTTAACCCTCTTTCTTGATCTTGCGGGCGATGCGGTCGGCCACCGAAAGCTCCTCGCGCTTATCGCCGCCCCAAAACACCACGGCCAGCATGCCCGGCCCGACGTGGCTGCCGATGACAGGCCCGATGCTGCTTTCCAAAAACAGCAGGTTGTCGTCCTCTTTCGCCAACAGCTCCTTCAGACGCGCCGCGTCCTTGGGGCAGTCGGCGTTGCCGATGACCACGCAACGGCCCGGCATCTGGTCGGTCATGCGCTTCGAGCAGTACTCTGCCAGCTGCCTGACGCCCTTCTTGCGTCCGCGCGCCACGCCCGTCAGGGCAAGCTTGCCTTCAATGCTGATGTTGAGCAGGGGCTTCACGTCAAGCTTCGCGCCCGCATAGGCCACGGTGCTGGGGATACGGCCGCCGCGGCGCAGCGATTCCAGGTCGTCGACCATAAACTCGGCGTCCACGAAGTAGCGCGCCTCCTCGGCCCACGCGGCCAGCTCGCGCGCCGTCATGCCGTTGTCGCGCTGGTTGAGCGCCTCGTAGACCAGAAGCGCCTCGGCGACCGACGCCAGATAGGTGTCGACCACGTACAGCTCGGCGCCGGGATGCTCGGCGACCAGCTGATCGCGCATCATCACCGCCGTGTTGAAACTGCCGGAAAGGCCGCTGGTGAAGCTCAAGTACACCGTGGGAACGCCGCTTTCGATGGCCTTTGAGAACACGTCGTGGAACACCGTCACGGGCACCTGCGCCGTGGACGGCTGCGAACCTGCGCGCATGCCCTCGTAAAACTCGTGCGGCGTGACGGATCGATAGAAGTCGTCGCTGTGCTCGCCCTTCTCGTCGATATACGGAAACTCCAACAGCTGCACGCCGGGACGGTCGACCACCTCGAAGGGGAGGTCGCAGCAGGAGTCGATGATCAGATTGCATTTCGGCTGGGCTTCCATGCATCTCCTTTCGTTGAAACGCCCACGCTCCTCAGGCCGTGGGCGGGTTTTCGCTTTGTCCCTAAGATGTACAGGCCAAAGCCGCCTTCGGTCCGGTAAGCTTACCCGAGATGGCATGCGCGCATTCATAGGCGACGCCGACGGCCGGGCCCACGTGCAGCCCCACCACCGGGCTTACGGGAAGCACGCTGACCTTGCGGCCGAGCATGGGCTCGATGACCTCGTGGGCCCACTTAACCGCCGGGGCCTTATCGCCGATGTAGTGCACAACCACATCGCGCAGCCCATGCTCCTCGATATCCGCCTTCATGGCCGCCACGATCTTGTCCAGGGCCTTTTTGCGCGTGCGCACCTTGGCGAAGGTGATCGGGGAGCCGTCGCGCACGGCGAGCACCGGCGCCAGCTGGATAAGGTTGCCCAGAAGCGCCGCCGCGCCGCCGATGCGCCCGCCTTTCTGCAGAAACGTCAGGCTTTCCGGCGTGAAGAGGAAGCGGGTGCGCTCGATGGCGTCGAGGGCCGCCTGGGCCACGCCGCGCAGGTCCTCGCCCGCATCGCGCGCCGCCACGGCCTCGAGCACGGGGAACGCCTCGTCGAAGCCGCAGGACTGCGAGTCGATCAACTCCCACTTGAAGGCGATGTTGCGCGCGGCCACCGCGCGGATGGCGCGCAAGGCGCCTTCGTAGGCGCCCGAAAGGCCGGTGGAGATGAAGATGCCGCACACCTGGTCTCCGGCGCGGGCGGCATCCTCGAACACCTCTTCCAGCAGATGCTGGGAAGGCTGGCTTGACGTGGGGATATCATCCACCATGTCGTAGATATCGGCATAGAACGCATCCAAATCCATGGTTGCGTCCTCGTATTCCCTGCCGTTGCGGTTCACGTACAGCGTGACCACCTGGATATCAAGCTGGGCGGCCATCTCCTGCGTGATCGAAGACACGGAATCGGTGATGATCCTGATCATGAATCCCCCTATCGAAAGCGCGACCGAGACGCGCGTACATTACGTTCAACCCTACGCGATACCGCGGAGCTTGCCAACAAGCGCGCGACGGCGCTCACAAAGACCATACTCCAAGCCCACCGGATAGGTATGGGGGTTGAGCATGCGTTTTTGGCTTTCGTCCAAACAAGCCAGACCTTCGCGGCAACGCCGTTGCGCCTCCATGGCGCTACGGCCGCCTGCATCGAGCACCACCTGTCCGTTGCGCGCCAGAGGCTCGAGCATCGTGCGGAACCGCTTGCCCGCAAGCTTCTTGCGGCGCATCGAATCGAGCGGGTCGACGATGACCTGGCGCTCGTCCACGCCGGAGTTCACGTCGAACACCATATCGCCGGCGATGGTGCCGTCATCGTTATAGTAGCGGCGCACATCGAGCACGCCGGGCACCGTCAGCTTCGCCGCCGACTCGCTGATCTTCAGGCGGTCGACCCATTCCGCCTGCCCCGGAGCGCGCGTTGCCGAAAGCTTGTACACCCCGCCGAGCGTGGGCTGGTCGAACGCGCAGGCAAGCTTGGTGCCAACGCCCCAGCTGTTGACGGGGGCGCCTTCGTCCAGGATGGACTGGATGGTGTATTCGTCCAGGTCGTTGGACAGCACGATGCCGCAATCCTGCAAGCCTGCCTCATCGAGCATGCGGCGTGCCATCTTCGCCAACCAGGCAAGGTCACCCGAGTCGATGCGGATGCCGGCCAGCCGCTCGCCCCGGGCGCGCATCTCAAGGCCCACGGTGATGGCGTTGCGGATGCCTTGCTCCACGTCGTAGGTGTCCACGAGCAGCACGCAGTTGCGCGGGAACTCGCACGCGTAGGCGCGGAACGCCTCAAGCTCGCTGGGAAACGACATGACCCACGAATGCGCATGCGTGCCGGACACCGGCAGGCCGTAGGTTTTGCCCGCAAGCACATTGGACGTGGATGCGCAGCCGCCCACCACGGCGGCACGGCTTGCCCACATGCCGCCGCCGGCGCCCTGAGCACGTCGCAGACCGAACTCGGCGACGGGCAGCCCGTGGGCCGCCAAGCACACCCGAGCGGCCTTGGTGGCGATGAGCGTTTCGAAGTTAACGCAGTTCAGAAGCGCCGTCTCGATGAGCTGGCAATCCATGATGGGGCCCATCACGCGCACGATGGGCTCGTGCGGGAACACCACGGAGCCCTCGACCACGGCATCGACATCCACGCGCAGCGAGAATGTGCGCAGGTAATCCAGAAACGCGGGCTTGAACAGCCTGCCCCCGCCGGGCGCATCAAGGCTTGCCAAGTACTCCACGTCCTCAGCGTTGAACGCGAACCCGTCGATGAGCTCGGCGAGCTGGTCCATTCCGCAGGCGATGGCATAGCCGCCGCGGAAAGGGTAGTCGCGGAAATACGCGTGGAAGCACGACTGCGTGGCGCCCTGCCCCGTTTCCCAATACCCTTGCGCCATGGTCAGCTGATACAGATCGGTGAGCAGCTCGTGACCGTTTTCCCCGTGCACGTTGATACCTCCTGACGAAGGCGCCCCCGCTTGTTGCCGAAGCGGGGGCGCGAGATGCTGCTAGTTACCTTGCGCGGAGCCCTGGCCCTCGCCGGCGCCTGCGGCTTTGTGGCTGCGGCGACGGGCGCGGCGATGCTGACCGGGAGCCTGACCCTCCTGACCGCCCTCGCGCTGCTTGCGCTGGCCACCCTGGTCGGGACGGGGGCCCTGCGCCAGGCCCGAGGACTTCTGACCCGGGCGGACACGAGCTTTGGGCCCTTGATTGTCGGGCTTGCCGCCGCGCTGGGCATCGGAACCGCCCTTGGAGCCCTGACCGCGCTTGCCCGCCTGTTGAGAGGAGCCAGGATGCTTGCCGCCCTGCCCCGGTTGCTGCTTGGCGTCCTTGCCGCCCTGGCCGCGGCGCTTGCTCGGCTGCATGCCGCGACGCTTGGCCTGGCCTTCCTTGGGCTGCTTGCCGCCCTGGTTGGACTGCTTGCCCGCGGGTGCCGCGTTGGCCGACTGAGCGGAATCGATGCGCGGGGCCTGGTTCTCCCCACCCTGCGCAGCGCCGCCCGACACCTTGGTGGAGCGGCGACGACGCGGCTTGCGCGCAGGCTGGGCCGCAGCGGCTTTCTGCTCGGCGTGCTCGCCCTTGCCGCGACCGCGCCTGCTGGAACGGCCGGGCTTGGCCTCGCCAGCGCCGTCGGCCTTCTTGCTGCCCGGGACGTGACGTACGCTGGTGCGGTCGGCAAGCTTGTCCTTGCCCGACAGCTGCGGCGTGGCCAGCGCTGCGGCGGCGCCGAAGGCATCGCCCGGCTGTTCGCTCAAAGCACGTTCCCAAGCCTCGCACCCCACGCACTTCGGACGTGCGCCCTCCTCGGGTGCATCGAAATCGGCAAGCGGGACGCGCACGGGCTTCTCGCCCTCGATGCGCAGCGACACCACTTCGCGCGGGACGTCCAAATCCACCACCTTCGCCGTACCGTCCGGCGTTTCCACCTGGGCGTTCTTCTTCGGCGCACGGCTCTTGAAGTCCTTGTAGGCATCGTATTCGTAGCGCAGGCAGCACATGAGCCTGCCGCACACGCCCGAGATCTTCTGCGGGTTCAGCGACAGGTCCTGCTCCTTGGCCATTCGGATGGACACGGGGCAGAACTCGCCGCCCAGGCGCTTGCAGCACAGCTCCTGGCCGCAATGGCCCAGACCGCCCACCATGCGAGCCTCATCGCGAACGCCGATCTGACGCATGTCGACGCGCACATGAAGCCGCGACGAGAGCGTACGTACCAGCTCGCGGAAGTCGACGCGGTTCTCGGATTCGAAGTAGAACACCGCTTTGTCGCCATCGAAGAGGTATTCCACCGAAACCGGGCGCATCTCCTCGGAGGCCTTCGCGGCAAGCTCCTTGAACACGGGGAGCGCCTCAGCGGCGCGGGCCTCGAGCTCGGCCTGCTTGGCGCGATCTTCGTCATCGGCCACGCGCAAGACGGGCTTCAAAGGGGTTTTCAGCTTCTTGACCTGGTCTGACGTTGCCTCGAACGCCGGTTCGGGCATATGGCCGAACTCGGTTCCCCGGGCGGTTTGGACCACGACGTCGCATCCGGCGTGCAGTTCCAGCTCGCCCGCATCGAACCACAGCGTTTTAGGGTTGTAGGGCAGGTTGACAGGCGCTATGCGGACCATGGCGCTCCTTCTTTCTATCTGGCATACGCCCGCGGCGCCGCATTGGGCAGCGCACGGCCGTACAGTATGTCGCGAACCTCGAGCAGCATCGCGTCGATGCACGTCTCGGGAGATACATTATAAGAGATGGCGACGTCGCAGCGGCGCACGGCCGCGATAGCAGCGGCGGCACGCGCGGCGTCGGTACGCGCCGCGGCTTCCTCGATGGAAGGCCTGACGTCGGCGTTGACCACTTGATCGGACGCGCCCGAGGCCTGGGCCATAACGTCGCGCAGCCACGAGCGGGTGATGCCGGTGAGCTGGCGCAGCGATTCGGCGGTCTTTGCCGTGAGCTGGCGCTTGTTGCGCGCCTCGATCTGACGGATGGCCGATTTCGCCAGGAAGTCGGCGTTCTCCGCGAGCTCGGCCTCCTGCTCGGCGCGCACGGTGTCGAGCGGAAGCTTCACGCGCACCACCAAGTCGGCGGCGAACCCGATGACGTCCCAATCGTCGGCGCGGCGCAGGCACGCCAGCACCTCGAGCACCCGGGCGCGGAACTCCAGGCGCTCGTTGGACTTCAGGAACTCCACCGCGCGGGTGATGGAGCCATCGCAGGCTTGCAGCGCCACGCGCGCCTGCTCGGGGCTTGCGCCCGAGTTCTGCACCACGATGCCCGCCGCCTCGGAAACCGGGATGGTGCGGAACGGCACCACCTGGCAGCGCGAGACGATGGTGGGCAGCACGCTTTCACGGGTGCGCGCGAGCAGGATGAGCACCACGTCGGCGGGCGGCTCCTCGAGCGTTTTCAGGAACGCGTTGGCAGCCTGCACGCCCAGCAGGTCCACTCGATCGAGGATGTAGACCTTGCGATCTGCCTGGATGGGCGCCAAGGCCGTGTCGGCCAGGATGCCGCGCACCTGCTCGACCAGATAGCCGGCAGCGCCCTCGGGCTCGAACATGCGCACATCCGGATGCTTCTTGCGCATGATGCGCCCGCAGGCGTCGCATGCGCCGCAATTGCCGCCGCGAGGGCCCTTGGGGCCTTTCGGGCACAGGATGCCCTGAGCGAAGGCGAGCGCCGCAAGCGTCTTGTTCGAGCCTGCCGGCCCGCAGAACAGGTACGCGTGGCTGACGCGCCCCGATGCCACGGTGGCGCGCAAGAACTCGCGCACCTGCGGCTGGCCCAAGATGTTCTCGAATGCGTCTGCCATAAGCGCTACTGCTGCTCCTTGCCCGAACGCTCCGCGCGAGGCGCCGATGCGGAATCCTCACGGTAATCCACACGGCCCTCATGGGTGCGATGCACGTCGAGGCGCTCGAAGTAGGCCTCGTTGGCGCGCACGAAATCGCCCATCCACGGGAACAGGTCCGCCAGCTGGGCGAACACCTGCACGGCCGTATGCGATTTGCGCCCGTTCGAGCGCACCAGGCGCACACGGCGGGGGTTCTTTTCCGCAATCTCCAAAAACGCCGCGTTCACGCGGGCATGAAAATCCTCGCCGGCGCGCTCCATGCGATCGGCCCCGGCGCGGCGCGTGGCGCGCTCCAGGCCCTCGGCGGCGCTTGCCGCCACCAGCAAGATGGTGCGATCGGGCACGATGCCCTGGCACGCAAAGGCATTCGCCGCTTCCACGAACGCCCGATCGAGCCCGCGCCCGTAGCCTTGGTAGGCAACGGTGGAATCGGTGAAGCGGTCGCACAGGACCACTGCCCCGCGCTCAAGCGCCGGGGCTATGACCTGGCTGACCAGCTGCGCACGGGCCGCCTCGAAGATGAGCAGCTCGGAGCCATCGCATATGTTGGAGTTCGCCGGATTCAACACCACGCCGCGCAGCTGCTCGCCCACCTCGGTGCCGCCGGGCTCGCGAAGGCACACGACCTCGCGGCCCATAGCCGAAAGGGCGTTGGCCAAAAAACGGATATGGGTGGTCTTGCCGGCGCCGTCGCCGCCCTCGAACGTGACGAGCACGCCGCGCTCGGGCGCCTGATCTGCGGAAAGCCCCTGACCGACGGCTTGCACGGGAGCGGCCGGGTGCACCGGGGCGCCCGAAGCCGGACGGCCCTCGCGCATCATCGGCACCTCGCTCACGATGCCCGTGTTGCGGATATCGGCCACGTTGCTATCCCTGCACGGCGCCGGCCACGGCGGCGGCCACGGCTTCCACGGCGCGCGGGTCGAACGGCTCGGGCATGATGAAGTCCTCGCACAGCTCATCGTCGGAGACGAGCGCGGCGAGCGCCTCGGCGGCGGCCAGCTTCATCTGCTTCGTGATACGCGCGGCGCGCGACTCCAGGGCGCCCTTGAAGATGCCCGGAAACGCCACCACGTTGTTGATCTGGTTCGGGAAGTCCGAGCGGCCGGTGCCCACCACGCGGGCGCCGGCGGCGCGGGCCACGTCCGGGAAGATCTCGGGCGTGGGGTTGGCCATGGCGAACAGGATGGCATCGGAGTTCATGGACTTCACCATGTCGGCGGACACGATGCCCGGGGCGGAGACGCCCACGAAGATGTCGGCGCCGCGCATGGCGTCGGCCAGCGTGCCCTCCTCGTCGTTAAGGTTGGTGGTGGCGAGCATGGCGCGCTGAGCCTCGTTGATGCCCTCGGAGCGCGAGTTGATGATGCCGCACTTATCGCACAGGATAAGGTTCCTGAAGCCGTAGTTGAGCAGCAGCTTGGCGATGGCGATGCCTGCCGAGCCGGCGCCGTTGACCACCACGCGGCACGCTTCCTTCTGCTTGCCCGTCAGGCGAAGCGCGTTGATGACGCCGGAAAGCACCACGATGGCGGTGCCGTGCTGGTCGTCGTGGAACACGGGGATGTCGAGCTCATCGATCAAACGGCGCTCGATCTCGAAGCAGCGCGGCGCGGAGATGTCCTCGAGGTTGATGCCGCCGAAGCCGGGGGCGAGGCGCTTGACGGTCTCGACGATCTCGTCGACGTCCTGGGTATCAAGGCACAGCGGGACGGCGTTCACGCCGCCGAAGGTCTTGAACAGCGCGCACTTGCCCTCCATGACGGGCATGGCCGCGGCAGGGCCGATGTTGCCCAGGCCCAGCACGGCCGAGCCGTCGGAGACGACGGCCACGGTGTTGGCCTTCATGGTGTACTTGTACGCATCGGAAGGATTCTCGGCGATCTTGCGGCACGGCTCGGCGACGCCGGGGGTATAGGCCAGCGCCAGGTCCTCGCGCGTTTCGATCCTCATCTTCGGGACGGTTTCCAGCTTGCCCTGCCACTGCTCATGCAAACGCAACGATTCCTGCGCGATATCCATGCTGCTCCATGCACCTTTCCCTATGCACGGCGCCGGCGGCGCCGCTTAACGTGAGCGTTCCCGCTTCCTTGCGAAAACGTATGTCCAACTAGGGATTATACCCCTTGCACCTTGCCGCCCGCACACCGTGCACGCTCTCCCCGAAAAACGCCCATGAGGTGTGTTTCGCCCGATGAGCTGGGGACGTACAAAGATTAGGCAAGCGAATACGGGAAGAGGGCAGCCAAGCCTTCGGGCATTTGCACCGCCGGCGCAAGGCCCGATGCGCGGCAAACCATTAGCGACATGCGATACGCCCGGCAACAGCAACGACGGATGAGAACGAAAACGCAAAGCGATACGCAGTGGGCCTCCCGCTCGTTCGCGGCGATACGGACGCACGCCCCCCTCACAGCACGCGATCACGCGAAAAATCCGCCCGCTCCCCGGATTGCGTGGAATTCCCGCACCGGGCCGCCGCATGGCGCACAATAGGGGTACGCATCAAAAGGAAAGGAACAACGTGGAAGACGAGAACATGCCCGCGGCCCAGCCAGGCGCGCTCACCGCCGACGCCGTGGCCGACGCCGTGTACCGCGCCGTGCGCCGCTGCGCCACGCACCTGCGCCCCGACGTGCTTGCCGCCATGCAGGCAGCCCGCGAAGACGAGACGCAGCCGCGTGCGCAATCCGTGCTGGACTGCCTGCTGGAAAACGCCCGCATCGGGCAGGAGGACGGCGTGCCCATCTGCCAGGACACCGGCACCTGCTGGGTGCGCCTGGAGGTCGGCGAGGAGCTGCTCATCCCCGGCAACATCCTCTCGGGCGTCAACGAAGCCGTGGCACGCGCCTACACCGACGGCCGCCTGCGCATGAGCGTCGTGGCCGACGCGCTGCTCGACCGCACCAACACCGGCGACAACACGCCGGCCTTCGCGGAAATCGCCCTGCGCCCCGGCCACGGAGCCACCCTGCACGTGCTGCTCAAAGGCGGCGGGTCGGACAACGCAAGCCGCGTGGTCATGCTCGCGCCCGGCGCGGGCTGGGAGGGCGTGAAGAAGGTCGTGCTCGACTGCGTGCGCGAGAAGGCAGCCAACGCCTGCCCGCCGCTCATCGTGGGCGTAGGCGTGGGCGCCACGTTCGACAAGGTAGCAGGCCTGGCCAAGCACGCGCTGCTACGCGAGGTGGGAGCCCCCGCCGCAAGCCCGCAGGCCGCCGAGCGCGAGGGCGAGCTGCTTTCCGCCATCAACGCCACGGGCATCGGCCCGGCGGCCCTCGGCGGCGGTGCGACCGCCTTGGCCGTGCATCTGGAAACCGCGCCGTGCCACATCGCCGCGCTGCCCGTGGCGGTGAACATGGGCTGCTCGGCCATGCGCAGCGCATCCATCGAGCTGATCGATTGGGGTGAGGGAAAATGAGCGAACCCGTACGTTTGAACCTGCCGCTGGACAAATCCCAGCTGGCGAACCTGAAAGCCGGCCAGGAAGTGCGTCTGACCGGCCCCTGCTACACCATGCGCGATGCCGGCCATGCCCGTGCGCTTGAGGCGCTCGAGCAGACCGGCGAGCTGCCGTTCGGGCTGGCCGGCCAGACGCTGTTCTACGCCGGCCCCACCCCCGCCGCTGCCGGCCGCCCGCTCGGCAGCGTGGGCCCCACCACGGCAAGCCGCATGGACTTCGCCACGCCCCAGCTTATGCAGGCCGGCATCGCGGCGTGCATCGGCAAGGGCAAGCGCAACCAGACCGTCATCGACGCTTGCGTGGAAAACGGCGCCGTGTACTTCGCGGCGGTCGGCGGCATCGCCGCGCTGCTGGCCAAGCACGTCACCGCAAGCGAGACCGTGGCCTGGGACGACCTGGGCACCGAGGCGCTGCGCCGCATCATGCTCGACGACTTCCCCGTCTTCGTGGCCGTCGACACGGCTGGCCGCGACCTCTATCGCGCCATCGAGAGCGGCGAGGAGATCTAAGCCGGCTTACCGCCCATCCGATACCGGCCTAGCGCTTCCGATGGCCGCCTCGCCGATGCAAGCCGCCCCATCGGCGCAACACGACGCAAACGCACGGGACAAGCCGACGACCCGGCATCGGCGCAACACGAAGCGAGAAGCATCGGCGGTCCTACACCCGCCCGGCATCGAGAAGCTCCCACAACGCGAATAGGCCCCGGAACGAACCATCGCTCCGGGGCCTATCTCGTCATGCGCCGGGTTCAGCGGAGCATCCGCCTTATGCAACCGCTATTCAGCCGGCTGCTCTTCTTTCGCCGCAGCGGCCTTCTTCGCGGTCGTCTTCTTCGCCGCGGGCTTCTTGGCGGCGGTCTTCTTCGCCGGCGCCTTCTTAGCGGCCGCCTTGGCCTCCTTGGCCGCAGCCTTCTTCTCCGCCTCGATCTCCTTACCCGGGCAGCTGAAGTTCGGGCACAGCTTCCAAGGGCCGCGCGTGGTCGTCACGATGACCATAGGCGCACCGCAGTGCTCGCAAACCTCGTCGGTGGCAGTGATGGCGCCGTACTGCGGAAGCGGGTAGCCCACGCCGCACTCGTCGTAGTTCTCGCAGCGGATGGAGCGCTTCAGGGTACGCGGGTTCTTCTGCGCGATGAGTTTGGCCTTCTTACCGGCCTCAGCACACTTCGGGCACTCACCCACCACCACGTCGGGTTCCTTGTTCGTCTCGCAGTTCGGGTCGATGCACAGCGTGCGCGGCTTGGAGCGGAACGCCGTCACCTTCACCTGGGGCATGCCGCACGTGGGGCACGGGTCGGGCAGCGACTCCACCTTGCCCTTCGGCAGCGGATAGGTGACGTCGCAATCCGGCCAGCCGGCGCAGCCGATGAACATGCCGCGCGTCTTCTGAGACACGCGAATCTGCAGGTCCTTGCCGCATTTGGGGCATTTGCCCACGTAGGCATCGGCCGCCACGGCATCCGCCAGGGCGTCTTTGACCTCCTCGGAATGCGGCAGCAGGTTGGCAAGCTGCTCGGAGAGCAGGTTGCGGCTGTTGGTGACCACCGCATCTTTGGTGTTGCGGCCCTCGGCGATGTTGTCCATCTCCTCTTCCAGCTCGGCCGTCATCTGCGGATGCGTGATGTGCGGGGCGAACTTGTCAAGAGCGTCGCAAACCGCCATGCCCAGCTGGCTGGGCTCGATGGGGTCGTTCTGGATGTACTTCACCGTGTACAGGCGCTCGATGATGCTGTGGCGCGTGGACTTCGTGCCCAGGCCCAGCTTCTCCATCTCCTGGATCAGCTTGCCCTGGCTGTAGCGCGCCGGCGGCTCGGTCTGCTTTTTCGTGCACTCAGCGCCGTTGAAGGCGATCTGCTGTCCCTCGCTCATGGCGGGCAGCTGCTCGTCCTTCTTCATGCCGTACGGGTAGATGGCGCGGTAGCCCGGCGTCACCAGCACGTCGCCCTTGGCCGCGAAATGCTCGCCGCCCACTTCGAGCGTGACCTTCGTGCCCTCCACCACGGCCGCATCCGACAGCGTTGCCAGGAATCGGCGTGCGATGAGGTTGTACAGCTTGTAATCGGCCGGTGCCAGGTCGTCGGGCGTGGCCTTGGCCGTGGGATAGATGGGTGGATGGTCGGTGGTCTCCTTCTTGCCGCGCGTAGCGTGCAGCTCGCCGGCGGAGAGCAGCTGCTGGCAATACGGGGCGTACGCCGGGTTGCCCGAGATGGTCTTCACCACTTCGGCCAGGTCAAGCGAACTGGGATACACCGTGTTGTCGACACGCGGATAGGAGATATAGCCGTCCATGTACAGGCTTTCGGCGATGCGCATGGTTCGCGCCGGCGAAAGGCCCTCCGCCGAGGCCGCGGCCATGAGGCTGGTGGTGTTGAACGGCACGGGCGGTTGCTGCTTGCGCGTGCGCTTCTCCACCGCCGCCACCGTGGCGCTTGCCGCGCCCGAAACGGCGGCCATGGCCGCCTTCGCCGCCGCCTCCTCCTTGAAGCGGGCCGTGGAGTGCGGCGCCGTGAAGGCAAGCTCGCCGTCGCCGGCGGTCGGGCCGGCAGCGGCGCCGGCGTCGAAGGCGCCCTTGATCACCCAGTAGTCCTCGGGGATGAACGCCAAGCGCTCGCGCTCGCGCGCCACGATCAGCGCCAGCGTGGGCGTCTGCACGCGGCCGGAGCTGCGCACGTTGCCGTAGCCGGCGAACTTGACCAGCGTGAGGTAGCGCGTGAGCACCGCGCCCCAGATCAGGTCGATATCCTGGCGGGATGCGCCGGCCGAGGCAAGGTTCGTATCAAGCTCCACCAGGTTAGAGAACGCGTGCATGATCTCCTCTTTCGTGAAAGCGCTGTAACGGGCGCGGGAAACCGGCGCCGTGGGATTGACCTCCTGGATGCACGACAGAGCATCCGAGCCGATCAGCTCGCCCTCACGGTCGAAGTCGGTCGCGATGACGATGGAGTCCGCCTTCTTCGCCAGGTTCTTCAGGCTGCGGATGATCTCCTTCTCCTTCGGGAGCTTCTCGATAGGCGCGTAGATCAGATACGGCAAGGCGTCCATCTTCCACGCCTTCAGCTCAACGCCGTCCTCGATGAAGGGCTTCTTCTTTTTAAACGGCGGGCGCGCCAGGCTAGCGGGCAGCTGCGCCGGGATGGCCTCGCCCTCCGCGGTGACGCCTCGCCAGCCGCCGCGCTTCTTATATATAAGAGTAGGCGTGAAATCGGGCTCTAAGATATGGCCGCGCAGGCCGATGGTCACCCATTCCTCGCCGTCCACCTCGAACCGGTACACCGGCGTGGAATACACCTTGTCAGCCTTGGGCTTTTTCACGCCCAGCAACGCCGCGATCTTCGTCGCCGCGTCGTTCTTCTCGGTCACCACCAGCTTCATGCGGCACCCTCCTTGCCTGCTCCGGCCGCCTTTGGGCCTGCTCGTTCACACGGTTGCCCCATTCGTAGTTTTACGTGTGCGGGGATAGTAGCGCCGCGCGGCGAAACGTCGCGGGCGGCGCAGGGGGTACTATACACGATTGACGGCGAGGATGAGCTTGCGATTCCACGCGAGCCGCCCGCACGCGGCCCAAACGACGCAAAACCCGCCGCCTTCTACACGACGATACCGCGAAATTGCAGAATGCGTGTTGATTTCGTCGGCGGCGCGCGAAGGAACCGCGATGGTTTCGAGAACCTTGGCCCCCGCCGCCCGCGTTCGCGTAACCTTAGCATCAAGGAGCCGTCGAACCGCCGCATCTTCGCAGCGCAATCGCCGTATCACAGCATCACCGACGGCATCCTGCCCGTACGTAGCAACATGGAGGCCGCCCATTGGGCGGAAAGGGAGCGTCGCATGGTACGAAAAGCACTGGGAGTTTGCCTTGGGAGCATTCTGGTCGTTTGCGTGGGCATAGGCTGTGCAAACGCGTTATTGCCCGCCACATCCACCGCAGCCCCGGTTGCCAATGCCGCAAGCAACGCCAAAACCACCGCCATGAACTCCGCTATCGACGCGTCGGGCGTCAAAGACGCCGTTTCCGATGCGCTTCTGGCCCACACCTGGGACATCGCCAACGCCACGGGCATCTCATCTGCGCAAGTGCAAACCTGCATCGAGAACCTCGACATCAAGGATTGGCAGGTTGCCGACCTTCCCGCCAACGCCGTGCCCGCTAGCACCGTGTCCGGTTCCGCCGCGGGCGTCCCGGCCACGCTTACCACGTACAACAACCCCGGTTACGTCACCATCAGCGCGTACGGCCAAAGCATCGACCTTGCCGTCCCAGCTGCCGCGCAGCAATACCTCCCGCTCATCGCCTGCGCGAACCGGTAGACGCAGCATGAAAGGCGCAAAACCTTTTCAGTAGCAGCAACCGAAAGCTTGAAGGCCCTTCCCGGGCATCATCTTGGGAAGGGCCTTCCTTTTGCCTGCATCGCATTTCCGCTCAAGATCCATAGCCTGCGCCCCACAAACCGAAACCCTGGTCGAGCGCGAGCGCGAGCGCCTTCGAGCCGAAGCCGGAGGTCCCTAACACCAAATTCCCAGACGCAACTTTGCGTATCGGGGCTTCCCGTAACCTGCCCCGTTCGCTGCCGGCGACCATCCTTAACATCGCCCAACATACAGAAGGCGGCTTGCGATCCCCTCGCAAGCCGCCTTCCCTTTCGCTTATAACAACCTGTCCCGCCTACGCCTGAGCACCCCTGGCAGCGGCAGCGGCTTTCGCTGCCTCAAGCTCCTCGCGCTCAAGCACCTGCTGCATGGCGGCGATGGCGCACTCGAGCATGCCGTCGTCGGGCTCGTTGGTGGTCAGGTACTGCATCTGCATGCCCGGCCACAGCACCACCTTCACCAGCGGGTTTTCCGGATGGCTACCCGCCCAGCGCACGGTGATCTCGTAGCTGATGCCCGCGATCACCGGCATCAGCGCTATACGCGCCGCAATGACGAGCGCCAGCTTCGGGGCGCCGTCGGGCACGCCCCACGCCGAGATGAGCGTGTTGAGCGGCGTGACGGTGTACACCAAAATGGCGATGATCATCACCATGATCAGAAACGCCGTGCCGCAGCGCACGTGCAGCCGCGGGAACTGCCGCGCGTTTTCCGGGGTGAGCGGCAGCCCATGCTCGTAACAGTGGATGGTCTTATGCTCGGCGCCGTGATAGCCGAACATGCGCTTGATATCGCTCATGCGCCCGATCAGCCAAATGTAGAACACGAACACGGCCACTCGCAAAAGGCCATCCACGATGTTCCAGGCCAGCGTGTGCGCATCGTACTCGCCCACCAGCAGGTTCGTGATGAACGCCGGCGCCACGATGAACAGCACCACGCCCATGACCAGGCCCAGCACCATGGAGAATGCCATTTCCTTCTTGCCGAACACCGCATCTCCGTCGGACTTCGCCGCAGGCTCGCTTGCGGCCGCAGCGGGGATGCCGTCGGCTGATGCCGATGCGGAAACCACCTCCAGCGAACGCTGCGCACCCAGGGCGTCGATCACGGTGTCGGGGCGGCCGAAATCGTCCTTCCAGGAGAACGTTGCGTTGGCAGGCCCGGGCACGGGCGCTTCGCCGTCAGGATCGCAAGCGTTCGGGTGCGCGGCCGAACAGGCATCGGCATCGCCAGCAAGCGGATGCAGCGAAGCGGCGCCTACGCCCACCATGGCGTCCTCGGCTCCCGAAGGCTCGCAAGCCGCAGCCTTTGCAGCCATTCGGTCGGAGCCGGTCGCCTTCGCCCATTGCGTAGAAGCTGAATCGGCCTCGTCTTCCTCATCCTCGTTGAACGCATGGAGCGCGGCGATTTCCAGCGCCTTGTAGCCCAGCACCAGCGATTCCACCATGGCGCGGCAACCGCGCACGCACGGCCAATACATCCAGCCGTTCTTCGATTGGCCGCTTGCCAAGTCGTGGGACTCCTCGTACACGCCGCCGTCCGGCTCGCGCACCCCTACGGCCCAATTGTACTTGCCGCGCATCATCACGCCTTCGAGCAGCGCCTGGCCGCCCACGTGCGTCTTGCGCGCGCCATCCTCGGAAAACGCTCGGGAAAGGTCGCTCTTAGGTTTCGCCACGCTACTCACGCGTGACTTTCGGATACGGGTTACCGCAGGTCATCTTACCCTCCGGGCACGTGCCGCGCACGCACGGCGCACCGGCGTCGGCGAAGATGAACGGAGCCGTGGGGCGCGCCAGCTCCAGCATGCGATGCGCCATGTCGCGGATCTCCCATTGAGCGCGGTTGCAGCAGCGCAGGCTGAAGAAGTGCAGCAGCTCGCGAACGTTCATGGTGATGACGATCTTGCTCTCCGCGGCGTTGGGCAGCAGGTAGCGCGCGTCCTCGGCGGGCACGCCCGCCTCGAGCAGCGCATGGTAGGCGTCCACCGCTGCCTGGATGGCCTTGTCGAACGCCTCGGACGCCTCGGCGTTGCCTGCGATGCTCTCAGGCTTGACCACTGCCACATCGCCCGTGAACTTCACGTAACGCTGGCTTTGCTGGTTGAAGCTGGCGATGCGATGGCGCACGAGCTGATGCGTGAGCGCTCGAGACACGCCGTCGACGGCGAACGTGTAGCTTGCATGCTCAAGGGTGCTGAAATGCCCCGAGGACATGATGGTGGTAAGCACGCTCTCGATGCGCTCGGGGGGCATGGTCCCCATCAGCTCGGCCGCGCCTACGGGCGCATAGCACAAACGCGCCGCCGTGGCGATGGCGCGCTCCGGATCAGGGGTGTGGTAGAGCAGCTCTACGTGCATGATATGCTCCTTATCTGAGAACGATTGCCCATCCGTCGCTTAAGCGGGCACGCAATCGGATACTATGGTTATACGTGCTAACGAATATATCGGCCGCCAAGCCGTTTCATAGAAGGGATACCTAAAATGGCCGGAAACAACACGCCCGAACCCTCCGCACCCGCCGCTCAGGCAAACCACCGCCCCTTTGACGACGCCGACATGCCCGGCGGCTTCCCCGAAACATGCGACCCTTCCTGCACCGGCGCCGAATCCACCATCGACGCGCAACCCTTCATCCCGAAGCTCACCACCACCGATTGGAACGCGGAGTGGATGGCGTTGCAGCAGGTACGTCGCAAGGCCGACGACCCCTCCTACTGGGACTCCCGCTCCCACACCTTCCCTACCAGCACCGAACCAAGCGCTTACGCGCGACGTTTCATCGAGCTGGCGGATATCCAGCCTAGGGAAACCGTGTTCGATATGGGATGCGGCACCGGTGCGCTTTCCGTGCCGCTCGGGCTCGCCGGCCACAAAGTGGTCGCCGCCGACTTCTCGCGCGGCATGCTCGACCGCATGTCGGAAGCGCTTGAGCAGGCCGATGTCCACACGGTCTTCCCCATGCAGCTGAGCTGGGAGGAAGATTGGGCTGCCAAGGGCGTGCGCCCGGGCATGGTGGACGTGTGCACCGCCTCCCGCAGCATCGCCACCGCCAACCTGCGCGACAGCCTGCTGCGCCTGACCGATATCGCACGCCGACGCGTGTGCATCACGCTGACCACCGGTTCGAGCCCCCGTACCGACGAGCGCATCATGGCAGACCTCGGGCTCAAGGATGCGCTGTGCCCCGATTACCTGTACGCCATCAACATCCTGACCGCAGAGGGGATCCTCCCCCAGGTCGACTTCATCCGCTCCGAGCGCAACGACACCTTCGATACCCCCGAGCAGGCTGCGGAAAGCCTGCGCCGCATGATCGACGGGGCAGCCGGCGCCGTCGTCGGCGAGCAGCAGCGTCAAGCCGCCTACGTGCGCTTGCACGCCTGGCTCAACGACAACCTCGTGCCCAACGAGCACGCCGGATCGCCCGACGGCCACGGCGGCGTGCAAAAGGCGCTGCGCCTGCGCAACCCCCGCGTGATCACCTGGGCCTTCATCGCCTGGGACAAGTAGCCCTCGCAAACGGGCGCACCCCTCATAACGTAAACGGCCGCGGAACCATCCGCGGCCGTTTCTCACGTCGGACACATTGGGGACGTAGCACTATCTGTCCATTCCCAACGGTGAGCTCGCACGCCCGCGCACCAACGCGCTCACGCGCAGACCCGTTTACGCCACCTGCGTCTTCGGGGCGTACTGCTTCGATGTCTCGCCGAAGAACACCTCGTACCAGCACAGGAAGCAGTACACGTTCCAGATGCGCATCATCTTGAGCTTGGAACGGCCCTCCTGCGTGCTGAAATCGGCGCTGCGATGGTCGTTAAGCATCTTCATCAGGTAGTCAACGTTGAAGAACTCGTGCGCAGCGGGGCTGGTGAACGCCTCTTTGATGCGCTCGTAGTACAGGTCGGTCTGCAGCCACACAGTCAGCGGCGTGATGAACGGCTGCTTGGGCATGTCCGCCACCTTCTGCGGGAAGCCCAGGTGGGCCGCCGCACGGCGCAGCGCGTACTTCGAATGCTCATCGGTGACACGGCAGTCGGTGGGCAGCTGCAGCGCCACATCGAGCACCTTCTTATCAAGGAAGGGAACGCGCAGCTCAAGGGAGTGAGCCATGGACATGCGGTCGGCCTTCAGGCAGATGTCGTAGGGCATGTAGGAGACCATGTCCACGTACTGCGTCTGCGTGATCACGTCGCCGCCGCCCGTCTGCACCGCAGCCTCGTCGAAGTGCGGCTTGCACCATTCCCATGGTTTGCAGGGGCCGTTATAGCCCTTCAGCACATGGGGCACCTCGTCCCACATGTAGTTCATGCACGCGCGTTGGTAGCTCTTCTCCGGGCCGCCCGAGCCGCGCATGGCGAAATGACGCCCATGGAACGGCGGCAGCTTCTGAGCAACCGCGCCGCCGGCCGCGCGCAGCGCACGGGGCACCTTGAAGTACTTGGAGAACTCGTACTGGTCGTGGTAGATCCAGTAGCCGCCGAACAGCTCGTCGGCACCCTCACCGGACTGCACCACCTTCACCTCTTTGGAGGCAAGCTGGCTGACGAAGTACAGCGGGATGGCCGACGGCGCGCCGAGCGGCTCGTCCATGTGGTATTGCTCGGTGGGAACGATATCCAGGAACTCTTTGGCCGTGACCTGCACGTCCTTGTTGGAAAGTCCCGCCCATTCGGCGAACTCGCGCGCGTCCTTCAGCTCGTCCAGCTTGATCTTGAAGCCGGCGTTCTCGGCCTTGTCGCGCTGCTCCTCGCTGCCGGTGATGTCGTAGCCCACGGAGAACGTCTTCACGCCCTCGTCGTGATGCTGGCCCATGCAGTACGCGGCCAGCGAGCTATCGATGCCGCCGGACAGGAAGCTGCCGATCTCCACGTCGGCGATCTCATGAGCGCGCACGCTCTCGTCGAACGTGTCCTTGATGATGTCAGCCCATTCCTCAAGGCCCTTGGAACGATCGATCTTGTAGGTGATCTTGTAGAAGCACTCGATGGTGGTCTTGCCGTCCTTGAGCACCATGAAATGACCGGGCGTCATCTTATGAACGTCCTTGAACATAGTCTGCGAGTCGTTCATGTACTCGAAGCACAGGTACTGCGGAAGGGCCTCGCGGTTGAGTTCCTTCTTGAAGCGCGGGTGTGCCAGGAAGGACTTGATCTCGCTACCCCAGATGAGACGACGGCCTTCATGCTGGTAGTACAGCGGCTTGATTCCGAAGATATCGCGCGCAAGCACCAGCTGCTTTTCCTTGGCATCCCAGATGGCGATGGCGAACATGCCGCGCAGACGTTCGAACACGCCCGTTCCCCAGGCTTCATAGCCATGCACGATGGTCTCGGTGTCGCCGTTGGTCTTGAACTGGTAGCCCATGCCCTCAAGCTCGGCACGCAGCTCCTGGAAGTTGTAGATCTCGCCGTTGAACGTGACAGTCACGCTGCCATCGGCGTTCTGCATGGGCTGGTGGCTGCCCTCAAGGTCGATGATGGACAGGCGGCGAAAGCCCATTGCCACATCATCGTTAACGAAAAAGCCCTCATCATCAGGGCCGCGATGGATAATGCGATCCGCCATGTCCTTAACGATGGCGCGATTGACGCCCTCGTCGAAATCAACGGCGGTGAATCCCACGAATCCGCACATGCTTTGGAAAGCTCCTTCTCTCACAGGTTCGCCGACGGGTGTTTATGCATTCGCCCATCATACGCCACCGCCCCGCCCTATGGGCACTTTCCACGAAACGCGCGTCACGCCTACGCGCGGTTGCCGGCGTGTGCGATAATGCAAGGCTGCAAACGTTATCGGGTCTCAAAGGAGATTTCATGACCGCAAACGTCGATCCCGCACCTATCACCTGCACCGAAGATGTTGCGCGCTTGCTGCAACCGGTGGTGGTAGGCGGCGACATTCTTGCCTACAGCTACGTGCGCGAACTGCATCGCGCCTTCGGTATCGAAAGCACCATCGTGCTCGCCACGCAGAACATCAAGATGCTCTCCGAAAGCCGTTTCACCGACTATCGTCTGGAGCCGCATATCCACGAGCAGGAAGGTTTGTACAACGCGCTTGAGCGCATCGCCAAGGAAGTTCATGGGATGCATCCGGAAAAGACGCTGCTCATCTTGGGCTGCGATGACTGCCACGCCCGCATGCTCTCGCAGGGCAAGCAACGCCTGCAGGACCTTGGCTACGTGGTTCCCTACATCGATTTCCCCCTGCTCGACGACATCACGCAGAAGCGTCGCTTCTACGAGATCTGCGAGGAGCTTGACATCCCGTTCCCGAAAACGTGGTACTTCGATTGCGGAAACGGCCCCGACGAGCTTCCGGTCAACGAGTTCCCGTACCCGCTGATCGCCAAGCCCTCAAACTCGGCCCAGTTCCAAGATGCCGAGCCCTCCATCGATGGCTGGCGAAAGATCTATGAGATCGAAAGCCCCGAAGAACTTGCGCAGGTTTGGCGCAGCATCCGCACGTCGGACTACAACAACTTGCTGGTGCTGCAGGACTTCATCCCCGGCGGCGACGACGCCATCCGCACGCTTACCACGTTCTCTGATGCCTCCGGTGACATGCGCGTGGTCGCGGGTGGCGTGGTATGCCTACAGGACCACGACCCCACCGCGCTCGGTAACCCGCTGTGCATCATGGGCGAGCGCGAAGAGGCCATCATCTCGTGCGCCAAGCGCTTCCTATCCCATGTGGAGTATCGCGGCTTCGCCAACTTCGACATCAAATACGACAGCCGCGACGGCAGCTTCCGCTTCTTCGAAGTTAACACCCGCTGCGGGCGTAATACCTACTACATGAGCCTTGGCGGGCAGAACTTCGTCGAGCTGATCGTGCGTGAGTTCGTCATGGGCCAGCCAGTGGAGTACCACGAGGCCTATAACCCGTTTTTATACTGCTGCGTGCCCGCCTACGTGCTCAAACGCAGCATGAACAACCAGGAGCGCCTTGCTCAGGCGCTGAATGCCCTGAAGGCCACCGACGAGCCCTACCCGCTGCATTACGCGCCCGATTCCTTCAAGCACAATATGTGGGCGAAGATCATGCACCTGAACCAGATTCGCAAGTTCAAGCGGTTCTACTGGGACACGAACGGAAAGCAGTTGAAGTAGAAAGCCCTTGCCAATTGTCCTCCCATAAAGCTAAAGGGGGTGTAGCGCGTATACACGCTACACCCCCTTTGCTATGCACACCTTGTGATCTTGCTACAGAGGACGCTTGTGGTCCGGTTCGGTGGTGATGATCACGGGGCCATCTTCGGTAATGGCGACCATCTTCTCGAAGTGGGCGCTCGGCTTTCCATCACGCGTGCTTACCAGCCACCCATCCTTGCACTGAAAGACCTTTCGGGTACCCATATTGATCATCGGCTCAATAGCCAGCACCATGCCAACCTGCAGCCTCATTCCCAAGTGCCTATGTCCGTAATTTGGAACGTTGGGCTCTTCGTGCATATTTCTACCCACGCCATGGCCAACATATTCGCGAACTACGCCATAGCCGGCATTCTCGGCAATCGATTGCACAGCATGACCGATGTCGCCTAAGTGGTTCCCCGCAACAGCGCAGTCCAAACCGGCCCACATGCATTTCTCGGTGACCTTGAGAAGCTTGCGCTTTTGCTCGGATATCTTCCCAACCGCAAACGTCCAGGCGTTGTCCCCTACCCAACCGTCAACGGTTGCGCCGGTATCAACGCTGAGGATATCGCCATCCCGAAGCACGACGTTTTTCGAAGGAATGCCGTGAACAATCTGCTCGTTCACTGATGCACAGATGGTGCCCGGGAATCCGCCATAACCTTTGAATGCCGGGATACCACCGCGCTCACGGATATAGGTTTCGGCAAACTCATCAAGCTCCAACGTAGAGATGCCAGGCTTCACAAGCTCCCCTACCTTGCGCAACACTTCTGCGGAAAGCTGCCCTGCAGCCTTCATGGCCTCGATCTCGCCGGGAGACTTCAAGATAACCGCCATGCACCATGCTCCTAACTCATCACTCAAGCAATCTGCGTTTAAGACTAATGCAAACATTTGGCATTGACTCATTTACGCACACGCCGATGGCGTTCTGACACAAGCCCACTATATAGAAAGAGCGGCCCCGAAGGACCGCCCTTTATTAGCTGAAATGGCTGAGATGCTTATTCAGCAGCAACCGTGTAGTTCTTGTTCACGGAAGAGTCAACAGCAACACCCGGAGTCATGGTGCCGGAAACGCTGACGGACTTGACGTACTTGCCCTTAGCAGCAGCAGGCTTCATGCGAAGAATCTCGTCGTAAACAGCGCCATAGTTCTCAGCGAGCTGCTCGGGGGTGAAGCTTGCCTTGCCGATGATGACATGAGCAATGCCGTAACGGTCAGCGCGATACTCAACGCGGCCGCCCTTGAGCTCCTTGATAGCCTGAGCAACGTTCGGGGTAACCGTGCCGAGCTTCGGGTTCGGCATCAGGCCACGGGGGCCGAGGATCTTGCCCAGACGACCAACCTTGCCCATCTGATCAGGGGTAGCAACAGCAGCGTCGAAGTTGAACTCGCCAGCCTGGATCTGAGCGGTCAGCTCATCGGTGCCGACGATGTCAGCGCCAGCCTCGCGAGCGGCATCAGCTGCAGCGCCTTCGGCGAAGACGGCAACACGGACGGTCTTGCCAGAGCCGTTCGGCAGGGAGACCGTGCCACGCAGCTGCTGATCAGCCTGACGGGTGTCGATACCCAGGCGGAAGTGAGCCTCGATGGTCTGATCGAACTTGGTGGTGGCGACTTCCTTCACCATTGCAAACGCCTCAAGCGGAGCGTAGGTGGCATCGCCGATCTTCTCGACGGCAGCGCGGTAAGCCTTGGAATGCTTTGCCATGATAGTTCCTTTCGTGGTTCGTAGCGAGCTTATGCGGCTTCTAACGCAAAGCCCTTCCACTGTCCAAAATCAAATGCATCAAATGATGCGGAATTCTTAAGCCTCGCCCCTGAGGATAGCGGCCAGCTTCTTGGAAGGCACATAGGTCTTCTTCATCTCGACGCCCTCAACGCGCACGCCCATGGAACGAGCGGTGCCGGCAACGATACGCATAGCAGCATCGATGTCGTTAGCGTTCAGGTCGGGGAGCTTGATCTCAGCGATCTCGCGGAGCTGATCCTGAGTAAGGGTGCCCACGAACTTCAGCTGCGGGATACCGGACGCGGACTTCAGGCCCAGCTTCTCCTTGATCAGCACGGCCGCCGGCGGCGTCTTGCAGATAAAGGTGAAGGACTTATCCTCGTACACCGTGATCTCGACAGGGATGATGGTGCCCTTCTGCTCCTGCGTCTGAGCGTTGAACGCCTGGCAGAACTGCATGATGTTGACACCCTGAGCACCCAGAGCCGGGCCGACGGGCGGGGCCGGATTCGCAGCGCCAGCAGGAATCTGCAGCTTAACGAAGCCGGTAACTTTCTTCTCAGCCATTCTAATTACCTTTCAAAATGCTTTTGCACTATATATCTTCACAGTCTAAGGAATGAGAAGCCCCGGTCCACGCGGGCACGCCTTGAAACTGCAGAGACTATTCTATATGCAGGAAACCTGATCGAACGAAAGCTCCACTGGGGTTTCACGACCAAAGATCGAAACCATAACCTTGACCTTGCCGGCGTCGGGCATAACCTCGGAAACAACGCCATCAAACTCAGCCAAAGGACCGGAAACGACCTTGACGGCCTGTCCTGCCTCAAGATTGGTAGAAGTCTTCTTGGGAGCCTCGTGGCTGGTACGTTTCATAATCTTGTTGTACTCATCACGAGTGAGCGGCGCAGGCTTGCTATCAGCGCCAACGAAGCCGGTAACGCCAGGAGTATTGCGAACAGCAGCCCAGCTACGATCATCAAGCTCCATACGAACCAAAACGTAACCCGGGAAAACCTTCTTTTCGCTTTCCTTGCGACGACCGCCCTCTTTGATTTCGGTAACGGTCTCGGTAGGAATCTCGATTGCGAAGACATTGTTCTCAAGGCCCATGGTTTCAATACGGGTTTCGAGGTTGGTCTTCACCTTGTTCTCATAGCCGGAGTAGGTGTGAAGCACATACCACTTCTTCGACATGCCTTATGCCCCCAATCCGGAAATCAAAAACAACAGCGGCGTAATAATGCCATTGTCAAGAACAGCAACATAAATACCGAAGAAGAGAAGTGCGGCAACTACCACAACGCTCCAACGAAGGACATCCTGACGGCTGGGCCAGGTAACGCGTTTCATCTCAGCCTTAACATCCCTGAGGAACTGGAAACGCTTCTTCTTGGGCTTAGCAGCTTTCTTCTCGGCCTTCTTTTCAACAGCCTTGCTCTGCTTAGCGTCTTTTGCAGAATCAGCAGCCTGAGAAGTTTTACCGAACAGCTTCTTCTTAGGAGCTTCGGTATCAGCGCTTTCGCCCTGAGCTTGTTTCAATGCCTCAGCAGCAGCTTCGGCCTGACGAGCTTCCTTGCGAGCGGCGCGAGCGGCAGATGCCTTCGCACGCTGAGTTTTTGATTTCTTAGCCATCTGATTCCTTTAGGGATCGTTTTACCTCTAAACGCCAAACAAGCAGCCTGGCATCAAGCTGCTGATCATTTTAGCAACCTGACTACAAGCTGCTCGCTATTCGAGCTGGCAGGCCAGGAGGGACTCGAACCCCCAACATGCGGTTTTGGAGACCGCCGCTCTACCAATTGGAGCTACTGGCCTATGCCCGTGCTAACCTCTGAAAACTATCGGGTTTCCTTATGCAGGGTGTGCTTCTGGCACCACTTGCAATACTTCTTCAACTCGATACGATCAGGGTTGTTCTGCTTGTTCTTCTTGGTCGTGTAGTTACGGCGCTTGCACTCCGTACACGCCAAGGTAACCATCGTGCGCATGAACTCTCCTTATAAGCCGTATTCAAACAAGCTTGAACGCATACACATGAACCTTAAGAAAGGGCCCGCCCGTAAGCGGGCCCTTTGAAAGCTGCAGCTTAAAACTAAGCGATGATCTTGGTCACTCGACCAGAACCAACGGTGCGGCCACCCTCGCGGATAGCGAAGCGGAGGCCTTCCTCCATTGCCACCGGGTGAATCAGCTCAGCGGTGATGGTCACGTTGTCACCAGGCATAACCATCTCGGTGCCCTCGGGCAAGTGAGCAACACCGGTGATGTCGGTGGTGCGGAAGTAGAACTGCGGACGATAGCCATCGAAGAACGGGGTGTGACGGCCGCCCT
>URQU01000025.1 GCA_900550055.1 uncultured Coriobacteriaceae bacterium
ACTCGCGACCTCCGACGTGACAGGCCGGCGCTCTAACCAACTGAGCTAACACCCCGTTCAGCTGCGAGAAAGTACAATACAGCAGTTAGCGATCCGATGCAAGTACTATTTTCAAAAAATTGCCCTGCCGGCGATTTTCAACCCGCGATGACCCGGCGGGGTGCGGATTCGAACCCGCACCCCGCCGCGTACAGCCCGCACCACGGCCCTAGCATCGAGGCCGCGCAAACCTAAGGTCCCTGCATATAAGCACGCCTCCCATTTCCCGATGGACGGGAAATGGGAGGCGGCTCGGGAGCGTTTCCCGTTCGATCTATTTCGCCCGTTGGGCGATGCGCGTCATGGACAGCACGCGCAGGGGCTGGCCGTCGGCTGGCGGCTCGATGGACTGCGTCCAGGCGTTGTCCACCAGAAACGCCAGCGGAACCTCCTGCTCCTGATCATCGGCCACGTTCACCTGATCAAGGCACGCAGCCAGAAGCTTATCGGGCCGAAGGCTTCCCGTGGGCTTCTGCTCCAAGGTGAACGTCAGCGACGCGCCTTCGAGCAGCATATCTCCCACCAGGAAGTCGGCCACATCGAGCACCTTCTCCTTCTTCTTGCGGATGATGTGCACCTGCTCAGGCACCGGCAACTGCGCCGGCGCAGCCGACAGCAGCGCACGATACGTGCTCAGCGGGAACGCCGCCGAAGCCGCAGGTGCCTTCGGCTCGATGTAGACGCATTCCTTCACCATAAGGTCGGGGACGCTCTCCTTCTGCAGGACGAGCAGGGCCTCCTCGGGACGCACATAGCGCAGAAGCTGCAGGTCGACCATCTCGTGCGTGCCGCCCACGCCCACGGGCAACGCGGCGCCGAACGCGATCTTCATATGCGGGCTGAAGCCCTGCGACACGGCGAAGGGAAGCTGGGCGCGGCGTACGGCGCGCTCGATGGCGCGCGCCACCTCAAGGTGCGACAGCAGCGCCAGGCGACCCTGCTTGGCGAACGTGATGCGCATGCGGAACGTCTGCTGCTCGGCCATGCTACTCCCCTTCCTCGGCGGTTTGCGGACCGGCGGCGGGCTGTCCGCTTGCGGCCTGCTCGGCCGCCACGACCGCAGCCGCACCCTCTTCGCCAGCCTGTTGCAGGCGGGCGTTCGACCCGCCGGCGATGCGCGGCTGCGCCAGCTGGTTGTCGATGCCCAGGCCCGGGCACGCGCCGCACGCGGCGCAGCGCTCGAAGGTGCAGTCCGGCGTGGTCTTCTCCGCCGCGGCCTTCTTGCGCTCATGCGCCAGGAAGCGTGTGGAAACGCCCGTGGAGATGTGCTCCCAGGGCATGACGTAGCCGGTATCGTAGGACGTTTGCGCCACGGCGGCGGGGTCGAGCCCCACCTCGGCGGCCGCATCATGCCCCGCCTGCTCGTTGAAGTGCTCGGTCCTTGCGGCGAAGCGCGCGCCGTGACGCCACGCCGACTCCACCCAGGCGGCGGCAGCACGCCCGCCGCGGCTCATGACGGCCTCGACGAAGCTGGTGGACGGGTCGTGCCAGTGCACGTCGATGGCGCGGTACTTCACGCTGCGGCGCAGAAGCGACACGCGGCGCAGGGCCTCTTCCGGGGCGATCTGGCCATCCCACTGGAACGGCGTCTGAGCCTTCGGCACGAACAGCGCGCACGACACCGACATGCGGATGTTGCCGCGCTGCTCGACCGGCACGGCCTTCTTCGCCCTGTCGTAGGCGCGCTGCACCAGGCTGGCGATGCCCTTGATGTCGTCGTCGGTTTCGGTGGGCAGGCCGATCATGAAGTACAGCTTGCAGCGGCGCCAACCGGCTCCGAACGCCGCGTCCACGGCCCCGAACAGGTCGTCTTCGGTCACCTGCTTGTTGATGACGTCGCGCAAACGCTGCGTGCCCGCCTCGGGGGCGAACGTCAGGCCGCCCTTCTTCTGGCCGGCCACCAGGCCCGCCATGTCCACGCCGAAGCTGTCAAGGCGCTGCGAGGGCACGGAGATGCGCACGCCCTTGCCCTGGAACCGCTTGTTCAGGCGCGTGAGGACATCGGCTATCTGCGAGTGGTCGGTGGAGGACAGCGACGTCAGGCTGACCTCGTCGTAGCCGGTTTGCGCAAGACCGCACACCACCGAGTTCACGATGTTGTCGGCGGAACGCTCGCGCACCGGGCGATACATCATGCCCGCCTGGCAGAAGCGGCAGCCGCGGGCGCACCCGCGCAGCACCTCCACGTTCAAACGGTCCTGCACCACCTCGGTGAACGGAACGATGCACGGTTCCCAGCCCGGGCTTTCCGCGAACCCCTTGAACACGCGCTTCTGGATATGCGTGGGAAGGCCCTCCTCCACAGGCTCGATCCAGCTGCCGGCCTGCTGCGCCTGCTCCTCATCGCGCCAACGGTACAGGCTGGGCACGTAGAAGCCGTCCATGCGCGCGATGGCGCGCAGGATGTCGGCGCGGCACGCTCCCTCGGCGCGCAGGCGCCGAATGGCCTGCAGGCACTCGGGCAGCGCCTCCTCGCCCTCGCCGATGATGAAGATGTCGAAGAACGGCGCGTAAGGCTCGGGGTTGTACGAGCACGGTCCGCCGGCGATGACGAACAGGTCGTCCTCGCCGCGGTCCTGCGCATGCAACGGGATGCCCGCCAGGTCAAGCGCCTCGAGCACGTTCGTGGCCACCAGCTCATGGGACAGCGTGATGCCCAGCGCATCGAAGTCGGCCACGGGAGCGCAGCTTTCGATGGAGAACAGCGGCAGGCCCTCGGCGCGCATGGTGTCGCAGAACTCCGCCGCCGGCAGGAACGCGCGCTCGGCCACCATGCCGTCCACGGCGTTCACCACGTTCACCAGGATGCGCAGCGCCTGATTGGCCTGCCCCAGCTCGTAGGTATCCGGATACATCATGCAGAAGCGGAAGCCCGCCTCAGGCTTGTACACGCAGCCGAACTCATGGTTCAGGTAACGCGCCGGTCTTTCAGCGCTGGCAAGCAGCGGTTCGAGCCGCGGCCACAGATCTGTCACTGTTACCCCCTAGGAAACAACATTAACGTCGGGAAATACGGGCCCGCAGGCCCGCGGCGGCATCGGTTGCCTTCTGGCGAACGGCCTCCACGGCGGCCGCGCCGTTATCGGCTGCGGCGCCCGCCGCTTGCTTCGCGGCGGCGGCGATCGCCTTATCGCGCGCAGCCGAAACGTACTCGGCGAACTTCGCCACCGTAGGGCCTCCTTCGTAGAACTCGACGGCGGCACGGCCCATGGCGAGCGTGCCCGAATAGCCCACCGCAGCCCTCACGGCCCAACCGAGCACCGGCACGGCTGCTGCCAGCCGGCGCGCGACCGCACGGCAAGCGAACGCGCCGCCCACCAGGGCGGCAAGCTCGCGCACGCGCCCGGCGTCGATGGACTGCCCGTAGGCCGCCGCGATTTGAAGCAGCATCTTGGCTTGGTTGAGCGTCATGACGGGAAGGTCGGCGCCCGGGATGAGGAACAGCAGCCCCACGCCGGCGTTCTGCACGGCAGTTGCGTTGACCGTTTCCAAGGCCAGCGGACGACGCACGAACGGGAAGGCCTGCGCGAACGCCAGGCGTTTGGCGCGGCATGCCGCGCACACCCATTGGCCCATGCGCGCGTCGAGCGTGGCCCGCGCGTCATCGATGAGCTCGATGGGCTCGTAGATGCCCACATCGCCGTTTTCCGGCGGCTTGGGCGCGCCCCACGAAGCCGCAATGGCCGGCCCCTGCCCCGCTGCCGTGGACACGTGCTCGTACACCTTCGCCGTGAGCTTGGGCGCCACGATGTCGGCCTCGGGGATGGCGTAGCCCGCCGCCTTGGCGATAGCCCCCACCAGCTGCGGGAGCGTGGTGACCACCATCGCGGGCACCCCGGCCTTGCGGCAGGCGCGGGCATAGGCGCCCACGTTCTCGTCAAGGCCCGCGACGATGCAGGCCATGTCATCGCCGGAGCTGGGCGCAAACTCGCGTCCGTCCAGGTAGATGAGCGAAACGCGCGCCGTATCGGAGGCGCTGGCGAACGCCTGGCGCACGTGCGCGGCAACATCGCCAGGCGCCGTTTCGTCCACATAGACGCTTACCGAAAGCGGCGTGGCGCGGGCGGCCTCTACGTTAACGGCCTCTTCCAACAGCGCGCCGATATCAACAGGAAGCTGCATAGGGCATCCTTTCGCTTAATGCTGCTTGAGCGTCGCATTGTGGGACCACACCGAGCCGATCATGCCCAGCATGACGAAGTTCACCACCATAAACGACGATCCGTAGCTCATGAACGGCAACGGGATGCCCGTGATGGGCATCAGGCCGCAGTCCATGCCGATGTTCTCCAAGA
Organism: uncultured Coriobacteriaceae bacterium; assembly: GCA_900550055.1. GTDB lineage: Bacteria > Actinomycetota > Coriobacteriia > Coriobacteriales > Eggerthellaceae > Senegalimassilia. Next base: position 4,335 of record URQU01000025.1, read on the forward strand.
TCTGGAACAACCACATGCCCACGACGCACATCACGATGACCATGCCGAACAGGTCGCCGGAGCTGCGGGCTATACGGAAGCTTATCAAAACCAACGCGATGTACAAACCGAGCAGCACGAGCGCGCCCAAAAATCCCAGCTCCTCGGCAAGCACGCAGAAAATGAAGTCGGTGGGCGCCTCGGGAAGAAGGCCGAGCGAATGCTGCGTGCCCTGGAACAAGCCCTTTCCGAACAGGCCGCCCGAGCCGATGGCGACCTTCGCCTGCTGCAGGTTGTAGCCTTCATCGGTGGTTGCCGTGCCGGACTGGTCCATGAACACGAGCAAACGGTTGCGCTGATATTGCTTGAGCAGCTTGTACTCGCCCGTGGAGGATTTGATGACCTCGTCTATGGCGAACACCGCCACGACGGCGGCCACGAACAATCCAAGCGTTATCAGCAGGTACTTCGTGTTAGCGCCGCCCATGACCAGGGCGAACGCCGCAATACACAGATATACCAGGCCGGTGCCCAGGTCGGGCTGCGTCATGATGCACACAAACGGCACCATCATGATGCCCAAGGCCTTCACATACTCGCGCGGATCGTCCAGGTTGCCGCCGTAGCGCGCCATGACCGCGGCATCCATGAGGATGACGGTGATCTTGGCGAACTCGCCGGGCTGGATCTGCATGCCCAGCTTGATCCAGCTTCTCGCGCCCATGCCGGCATCGGTGCCGAGCCCCGGTATGTGCGGCGACATGATGAGCACCACGTTGATGATAAGGAACAGCGTGGTGTAATCCGACAGGCGCCGATAATCGAACCGCCACACCAAGATCATGAATATCAAGCCCACGGCAACGCCGCCGAGCTGGCGGCTGTACTGGTAATCGCCGTCCGCGCGGACGGCGGAATACACGATGATCAAGCCGTATCCCACCAGCAACGTGATCACGATGGCAAGCGGCAGGTGCAGCCACGGGAAACGGCGAGGCTTGGATGCAGCCGATGCCGCCGCGTTGGGGCGGCGAAGCGAATCGATTTGCGGTAACTGCGCCATAGCGCCTCCTTCCCGTTAGTCCGAACGTCCACTCGACGTGCCCTTGCCGGCGCCGGCTTCCGACTTGCCCGAGGAGCCCGCGATATCGCCGACCTCCCCATCCGAGGCGTTGGTCGACGAAAGCGCCGCGGCCATGACCTGCGCACCGATCGGCGCCGCTACCGATGAACCGCCGCCGCCGTGCTCGACGACGCAGGCGATCACGTACTTCGGGTCGTCATAGGGGGCATAGCAGGCGAACCAAGCCGTGTCCTCCATATCAGTGTATTCGGCCGTACCGGTTTTACACGCAACCGTATCCGGGTCGATACCTTGATCGTTGAACAGCTTGGCGATCTCCTCGTTGTCGGTGGTCACTCCGCGAAGCGCATTGCGCACCACGGCAAGGTCGGCCATGGAGACGTCAGGCGTGTCCAAAACCTGCGGCTGATACGTAAGCGCCACATCGCCGCCGGCGTTGCGCACCTCTTTGAGCAGATGCGGCTTGACGATGTTGCCCGATGCGATAGCGCCATAAGCCACCGCGATCTCCATGGGCGTGACCAGCACGTAGCCCTGGCCGATGCACATGTTCGTATAGTCGCCGCCCTTCCACTGGGCGTCTTCGGGCGTATCGCGGAAGTATTCCTGCTTCCATTCGGGCGTGGGGATGCGCCCCGAGGTTTCGCCGTTAAGATCGATGCCGGTGGTTTGATCCAAGCGGTAGCGCTTCAGGAAATCCTGCAGCAACGTTGCCGACTTGCCCTTGTTCGCAGCGGCATCCCAGAACTTGTATCCGATATCGTAATACACGGTGTCGCAGGAATTGACGATGCCGCCGCGGAAGTCGAGCGTGCCATGGCCCTGTTTCTTCCAGCACTTCTGAACATCGCCCGAACCGAAACCGTCCCAGCTGCCGGTGCAATCCCAGGTTTCGGTTGCCGTGGCCATGCCGTTTTCAAGCGCCGCCAAGCCGGTGAACGTCTTGTACGTGGATGCTGCCGGATAGGTGCCCTGGATGGCGCGGTTGAGCAGCGGGCTGAACGCGGCCGAGGATTGCAGCAGGTCGAGCTCGTCTTGCGTGATACCGCCCACGAACGTGGAGGGCGTGAACGTAGGATAGCTGGAAAGCGCCACGATGCTTCCGTCGGTGACGTCCATGACCACCACCGCGCCGCCCGTGCCCTTGCCCGAGCCGATAGCGCCGCCATCGGGGCAGATCATGTCGGCAAGCGCCTTGTCCGCCACATACTGCACGTGCGATTTCAGGGTGGTATGCACATCAGAGCCCTTGACGGGCTGCGTTTCGCTAACCACTTCCACCACGTTGCCCTGCGCGTCCGCCATGACCTTGCGCTCGCCATGGTCGCCGGCAAGCAGGTTGTCGTACATCTGCTCGATGCCGCTGCGACCCACCGAGTCGCCCAGCTCAAGGTCGCGGCCTTCGGCCACGCTTGCGATATCATCGCTGGTCACGCTACCGGTATAGCCCACCGCGTGCGCCGCAAGGGCGCCATGAGGGTAATCGCGCACCGTGCGCGTTTGCACGGTGATGCCCGGGAACGCATCGGCATGCTCGGCGATGAAGGCGACGTTGCGCATGCTGGCGTCGCTTGCCACCACGCGCTGGCTTTGCGCGCCGCTCGTCGCATCGGCGATGCGCTTGCGCACGATGCCGGTCGGTACGCCCAGCACCGTGGACAGACGGGCGACCACGTCATGGTCGTTTGCGACGTCGGGCTCGGCAAGCACCGTCAGCGACGTGCGGTTCTTCACGATGACGTTGCCGTCGGCATCCAGGATGTAACCGCGCGGCGCGGGAGTGTACACCGTGGTGTACTGGTTGTCCTCGGACTCCTTTTTGAAGGAGGCGCCGGAAAGCACCTGCATGCTGAACAGCTTCGTGGCAAGCGTGCCGAAGATCAGGCCGGCAACAACGCCCATGGCGGTGAAGCGGCTCTTCAGGTTGTCACCAGGGTTTGCCACCGGCTGAGCGGGCGTGCCGCCGCGGGCGACGCCGCCGGCCGGCACGCGGTGGGAATCGGGAAGCGAGCTGCTCACGCCCACCGATTGGATGGAGCGGACATCGCGCTTGACGCTGACGTTCTCGGTCTTCCGGCTGCGAAGCACCGCATAGACCGCCACCAAGATGGCGGCGACCACCAAAAGGGCCACGAAGCCGGCTACGATAGCTGCGAACATGCGCGCCCCCTATCGCAGTTTCGGCGTGCGCAAACCGCGGTCCTGGGCGCCGCTGGCAAGCAGACGCGCCATGACGAAGTAGACCACCAGGCCCACGGCGCAGTCGTACAGCGCGCACGGAAGAGCGCGGGTGAACAGCGCCTCCAGAGGGTTGGCGGCAAGCCCGCATGCCATGAGCAGCATGCCGTAGGACAGCTCGGCCAGAAGCGCGCAGGCCACGAAGATGGCAAGCGGCATGAACAGCGTGTCGTTATCCATGAGCGAGAACACGCGCGATGCCAAAAAGCACGCGATAACCAGCAAAAGGGCCATGCCGCCCACCGGGCCCGTGCCCGTGAGGTCGTACAGCAAGCCCATGATAAACGGCAGCACAGGACCTGCCTGCGTGGGGATGACGATGGCCACGACCAGGGCATAGGCCAACAGGAAGTTAGGCTGCGCCTGAAACAGCGCCACAGCCGGGGCCAGGGCGATTTGCAGCACGAACGCCACGATCGCGCCCACCACCAGCACCAGGTTGTTCTTCTCGCCCATGGCTAACGCCCCCCTTCGTTGGATGAATCGCCGTTGCCGGAGTTGTTAGAGCCGTTCGAGCTCGACGAGGAGCTGCTCGAGCCGCTTGAGGAAGCGGAGCTGCTCGAAGAGCTGTTGGAATCCGAATCGTCGTCATCTGATGCGCCCACGCTGGAGACCACCAGCACGTCCTCGAGCGTGTCGATGGAATCGTTCGGGGAGACCACGATGCGGCGACTGGTATCGCCCTGCTGGGCGTCCACCTTCACCACCGTGCCGATGATAAGGCCGCGTGCGTAGCTTCCGCCCAAACCTGAGGTGACGATGACGTCGCCGACGTTTACCTCGGCGTCGGCATCCAGGTCCTCAAGATACAGAAGGCCGATCAGGCTGCCGCGCAGGATGCCCTCGGCGCGGCTGGACTGCACCATGGCCGCGGCGCCGGATTGCGGGTCGGTGAGCAAGCGCACCGTTGCGGTGCTTCCGCTGGCCGACACCACCTGGCCCACCACGCCGGAGGTCCCGATAACCGTCTGACCGGTAGAGATGCCCTCGTTCGTGCCCTTGTTGATGATGACCGTTTGGCTCCACGCCTCGGAGCTTCGGCCGATGACGCGCGCACCCGTGCCCTCGATCTGGTAGTTGTCCTTCAAATCGAGCAGCTTCTGCAGGCGCTGCGCCTCCTGCTTGTATTCTTCCATCTGGGCATACTGCTGCTCAAGCTGGCTGTTGTACTCGCGCAAGCCCGTCAGGGTGTTCTGGTCGGCCGTGATGTTCTCCATGGTGTCGCCCACCGTGGAGGTTGCGGCCTCCACCGAGCCGCCCACGATGTGCAGCGGGCTGACGGCGCCCGACACGGCGGACTGCAGCGTATGCAGCGGACCGGCCGAGCCCTCGCGCCCGTAAGCCGTGATCATGAGGATGCTGGCCACGATCAAGCCTATAAGCAGCGCTCGGCGCATAAGCGCCGAGCTTTGTTGTTGAAAATTAAGAGCCATAACGTTGAGGCTGTCCTATTTCGATCGCATGAGCGTCTGCTTGAGCGCCTGCGGGGTTTCGAGAACCTTCAGGCAGCCCATGACCACGTTCGTCAAAGCCGTCTCGCTCACCCACACGGGAATCTCCAGCTTGTCGGTAAGGTAGCGGTCCAAGCCGGAAAGCAGGCCGCCGCCGCCGGTGAGCAGGATGCCGTTCTGGATGATGTCCGACGCCAAGTCGGGGTTGGTCTTCTTGAACGTCTCCTTGATGTGCACCACCATCTCCTCGCACGGGGCGATGAGCGCCTGACGGACATCCTCGGACTGGATGGTGACTTCCTTGGGCTGCTCGGTGATGACGTCCTGGCCGGAGATGATCATGTCGCGCTCGCGGCCGTCCTCGAACGGCAGGATGGAGCCGATCTTGATCTTGATGATCTCGGCGGTGCGCTCGCCGATCTTGATGCCCAGAAGGTCGCGCAGGTGCATGGCGATGGCCTCGTCCATGCGGTTGCCGGCCAAGCGCAGGCTGGAGGACGTGACGATGCCGCCCAAGGAGATGACGGCCACCTCGGTGGTGCCGCCGCCGATGTCGACGACCATGGAGCCGGTAGGCTCGGTGACGGGCAGGTCGGCGCCCATGGCAGCGGCCATAGGCTCCTCGATCAGGTACGCCTGGCGGGCACCAGCCTGCACGGCGGCCTCGAACACGGCGCGCTTCTCAACGGAGGTGGCGCCGCACGGGATGCAGATGACGATGCGGGGCTTGGCCTGCCACGGGTACTTGCGCGGCGCGGCCTTGTTGATGAACGCGCTGATCATAGCCTCGGTGACGTCGTAATCGGCTACCACGCCGTCATGCAGCGGGTGCTCGGCCGAGAACGCGTCGGGCGTATGGTTGATCATGTTCTTCGCCTCGTGGCCGACGGCCAGGACACGGTGGGTGCTTTTCTCGATTGCGACGACGGAAGGCTCGTTGACGACGATGCCTTCGCCGGGAATGGCGACCAGGGTATTCGCGGTGCCGAGGTCGATGGCCATGTCGCATGACATCTGGCCAGTAAGACCCGAGAAGAAATCCAAGAATGACATGTAGGCAAACCCCTTGTGCTACGTTTCTAGTGAATCCAGATTCTAGCACAGGCGATTTCGCCCCGTTTCCCTGCGCATGGAAATCCATCAGGGGTACGCATTAGCGCCGCCGCCTCGGTCATTGCGCGGCGTCCTTGAACAAGCGGCGCGGATAAGCCCCGTCCGGCACCGGCTTGTGGTTATACGGATTCCAGGCGCGTGCCTCTAATTCCGGATAGCATTTCCTGAACACGCCGTAGGCGCAAGATGCCGACATGATATTCGACCCGAATCGAATCACCATCCCGTCCTTGAGAAGCCGCCAAGGGCTTGTGAGCGAGAAATCCCACCCAAGGATGCTGGCGAAATACCTGCGTAGCGTTTCGCCAGGCACATACGGGGCCGAATCGAGCACATTGCGATGCATATCGTAGAAATTCGCTTCCGCGCCAACCCGCTTCGAGCTGCCGTCTTCGTCGGCATCATCGCGATCGGGGCACGTCACAAGCACCTGCTTCAGACCGAACATGCCGCACCAATGCGCTGCCAAGGTGATGAAATCCAGCGGAGAAAAGCGCGTGTTCGCCACCATGAACAGCTCTGCCTCCACGGCTGCGGCATCAACGGATGCCGCAGCAAACTTCCCCGCCGCCTCAAAGCACACCAGCCCCGATTCCTCGATTTCCGCGCGCAGCAACCGACTTTGCTTGCAGGCGCGCTGCCCTGACCGACCCGGCACCACTGCCGTGATGAACAGGCAATCCGTACGATTCAGGCATTCCTCTGCTCGCTTCCGGTCGCCAGGCGTGGCAACTAAGCAAAGATCATCAGTCGACATAACCCCTCCGCTCCAACCTTTCGGTGCATCGTCCCAAACATCCTATCGCCTGCTGCCACGTCTACCGGTTGCCTTCAGATTCCAGATGGGTTTAAGGCGGTGCACGATCTGGGCTGTAGGCTCCATAAGGCGCATGATCGCATCCGCGGCCTTATACGCATCTGGCGACTCGTCGAGCGTTCCGTCGCAGGCGCTTGGGCTGTAGATGCCAGCGTCCTTCATTTCCCGTACGAATGCCTCCGCATCAAGCGTCGCGAACGCCTGCGAACGGCTCATGGCGCGACCGGCACCATGCGGCGCCGAGCAGTTCCAGTCCTCATTGCCCTTGCCCGTGGCAATGACGGCTCCATCGCGCATGTTGAAGGGGATAAACACCGTTTCCCCAGCTTGAGCGCTGATCGCTCCTTTGCGAATTACCCCATCGTCCGAAATGTAGTTGTGCATGGTGGTGAAGCCGGCACCATCAACGCGGATGCCCGTGCGCTCCAAGATCTGCGCGATGATCGTTTCCCGATTCTTGTTGGCGAACTGCTGGCAGTTGTGCATGTCGGCAAGGTACTCAAGCATATAGTCCCTTTCTAGATACTTGAGCTCCTCGGGCACCTCGTCTTTGCAAAGCGCCTGCGCCAGGGCCTGGTGATGCTCTGCAACCTGCTTTCCAAGATTGCGCGAGCCGCTGTGGACGACCAGATATTGTGCGCCCTCTTCATCCTCGTCAAGTTCGATGAAGTGGTTGCCGCCGCCAAGCGTGCCAAGCGAGCGCTCCACACGACGCTTCCCCTCAAGCCACTTGCAAGCATCCATTCCGAAGTCGGACAGAGAGCATGCAGGATCGCGGTGAACCTTGAAGCCGGTGGGCACGGCACGCTTAACATCGCGGTTGAATTGGATAAGGTCCGCGCGATCAATGCGCTCGGCAAGCTTGACGCAGAACATCCCGCAGCCGATGTCCACGCCCACCAGATTGGGAATCACTTTATCGTTCAGCTTGGCGGTAAACCCGATAACGCATCCTTTGCCCCTGTGCGCGTCAGGCATAATGCGAATCTTCGCGCCCTCGAACGCTGGACATGCCGCAATCTCGTCGATTTGCTCCTGCGCGGAATCCTCTATGTTCTCGGCAAAAACCTTTACCTCGGCCATACGCTCTCCTTTCCGATGCCTCATGCCTTGCAGAGCGTATGATATGGGGAACGGGCATCGCAGAAGGGTCAATATTGGGACCCACGGTGTTCGGACCCTTTATTGAGCCCAACCCAACATAAGCCCTTCGCGCAATCAGGTCGACGGCTGCCCCGGAAATAGTCCCAGGGCAGCCGTCTTTTAGCACCCCGGCGCGGTTTCCACAAGCCATTGCTCGTATGCCTGCTGCATCACCGCAGCTTTCTCATTCTTGTTGCGGCAGCCCTCCTGCTGTTCACGCGCTTGTTCGTACAGTTGGCTTCGCTCGAACGCGCTCGTATCCCACGCGCCTGCACGGACGCGTGCCCACACCGCGTCGGTAAGCCGCTCGACCTCACGCACTTCCTCAGCTGTTGCCGTAGCCATGAACGGCTTGCTCAACTCGCCCGTCTTCTTATCGGGCTCAACGTAGTAGTCCCCCATGGCCTCCACCGTGTAGCCTTCGAATTCCGCAGACGATTCCACCAGCAGTTTGTAGAACTTCAGTTGGCGCTCGTACTTCGAGGGCACCTCGTGCTTTAGACCTGTTTTGTAATCGACGATGCGTACCGTTCTCGCCTCATCATCAACCAGCAGCAAGTCTTGGATACCGTATATGGGCGACCCCGCCGCCGTGGCGGCGTGCAATCGAGCCTCTGCAACGCAACGGCAGCCGGCAACGTGTTCCACAAGCCACGGCACAAACGTCTCGCATATGGCATCGAAGCGTTCCAGATATTTGGAAACCTCCCCCACGGGGAAGTCCAAGTGCGCGATATTAGCCCTGTGAGCTGCAACAACCTTGTCAAGAGAGCATTGCGCCGCGCCAAGCGTCATGTTCGAAACATCTTCGAGCATGGCATGCACTTCGGTACCGAACTCGGTTGTGATGTTAGGTTTGCTGGGCAAACGAACGACCTCGCGCTCGGGAAACGTTGCGCTATTAGCGCACCCTGGCTCATACGTCACGAACGCATTGAGCTTCGAGGCCGTAAGCCAGCGCACGTCCTCCTCCGCGCTCAACAGCGCGGCAAGCTGGGGCGTATCCAGCTTATAGCTCGCACGCCAATCGCATTCGATGGCCGCATCCAAGCACTCGGGCTCCGGAGGCACGTTGTCGGTCGACACCTCGCCGACAAGCTCTTGCAGCGTCTGACCGCCGGCACAGAACAGCAGCAGATGACGCCGAGCCCTGGTCAGGGCAACGAACAGCAAGCGGCGCGCATCGTCTTCGTCCTTCGCATCGCCGATCAGCAGGTTGTCCGGATACAGTCCACCGCTTGCTGCGCCTTTATGCCACGTGCCGTCATCGGCATCCGCCAAGTACACGCAATCAAACTCCAAACCCTTCGAGCTATGCGCGCTGGTCAGGCGCACAGCGCCGGGCTTTCCCAAGCTCAAGCTCGCATCGATGGCGACCTTATACCGCTCGGCAGCATCAAGACGGTCGACCACATCCGCCAGGCGAAGCGCAGTCCCGCAACGACCCGCGACATCCAGCTCACCCTCGGCAAAGCGCAGCAACGCGCGCATGCCGGCGTTGAACTCCGCGGATGCCAGCGGATCCACTTCGTTCAGGCGACGATAATACGACAAGGGCTTTGCCGCGATTTCGAGCAAAAGCTCGCGAACCGGTGCGCACGGAGCCTTCGCCGCCCACCTCATCAAATCGTCATGCAAACCCTTGATGCGCGCATTCGACGATTCCCCCATCGCGCGCAGCCAGTGCCCGTGATGCTCCCGCCGCGCCCACAGTGCGAAGGTCACCGACGATTCATGACAGCCGCCGAACTCCGGTGCGGCCACAACCTGAGGCAAATAGCCATCGCACAGCTGCTCGCGCCCTTGCGACAACGCCGCAACGCATCGAATGCCGGCAAGCACCGCCTGCATGCATTCAGCCGTGAGCACATCCTGCGTTTGCTTGTACGAGAAGGGGACATCCTCCGCAACCAGATACGGGATAAGCGCCCGCAGCGTCGCATGCTTCGGCGCGATCACGGCAATCGCTTGGTCAGCGTCTCCGCACGATTCGGCATAGCCGGAGTCCATGCGTTCGCGGATGCTGCGAGCGATCGCCCGATATTCCTCCGCCTGCGTCTCGTAAACCGTTTCGGAAAACGTCAGCTGATCGCCTTGCGCCCGATTCGCGACGATCTGCTTGCCTTCGCTAGCGCCCAAACGTCGTTCAACCTGGCACGCAACCTTTTGTCCCAGGTCAACGATAGCAGGCGTGGATCGATAGTTCGTACGCAAAACAACGTTGCAAGGCTTGTAGCGATCAGCGAACTGGTTGATGCACTCGATGGTTGCACCCTGAAAACGCATGATGGCCTGGTCATCATCGCCGACGGCCATAACGTTGGGCTGCTCCAAACCCTCGCACAAAAGCTCGACGATGCGCATCTGAGCGCCATTGGTGTCTTGGAATTCGTCGACTTGGATGTAAGCGTAACGGTCCTGCAAGGTTTGACGGAGGGAAGGGTGTTCTTCGACGGCGTGCACGAAATCGAAGATCATATCGTCGTAATCGTACAGCCCCTGTTCATCGAGCACCGCCTGGTATTGTCGAGCAACCTCACACGCCGCCGCCAGCTTCTCGCTTTGCTTGCGCACCTTGAAGAAGCGGCCATCCTTGTTCGTGCCATCGAAGAACTCGTCGCGAACCTTGCGGAAACCAGGCGTTTTGCCCTCCTCATTGACAAGTTCGGTTCGCATCACCGCATCGTAGAGCTGCTCGACGAACGGAACATACACGCCAGGCGTCGTGACGATCGCACGTTTGAGCTCGCGCGGAGCCTCGGAATAGGAGCGGAACACCTCTTCTTCGAACTGTTCTGCAATCGCAACGCCTGCTCGCTGCGCCGCCAAATCGCACAGCGGGGAATTCCGCTCCAACCAATCGGCGGCTTGCTGGTTTTGCTGCGCAATCGCAGCCAGCTGCTCATACGATACGCCGCTGCGTTTCACCTTCGAAACAAATGCGATCATTTCACGCGTATACCTGGCCGCTCCCTGGTAAACGCCGGAAAGCGGCTGACGAAACGAACGCCGCTGAAGCAACCCGTCCATGATCTCCATCTGATGCAATCCCGTAACCAGCTTGTCGGAAGCCGCTCGCGAAAACGCATCCGGATACAACGTGCGCGCAGCATTCGCGAACCCATGGAACGTGCATACCTGAATACCGTACGCATCACGCCCCACCAGCTCGATAAGGCGCTTGCGCATGGCTTCGGCACCGGCTTCGGTATACGTCAAGCACAAGATATTGCTTGGCGAAACATCGCGCTTCGCCAATATGTTGGCGGCGCGCAGGCTTAGCAGCTGCGTTTTCCCTGTTCCCGGACCGGCGATAACCAAAAGAGGCCCATCAAGGTGCTCGACCGCCTGAAGCTGTTCGGGGTTCAAACGGTCCATTGCTTCCTGCAAACGTGCGCAATCGGTCATCGTTGATCCTCCGCGTACATATCCAGCGTGTCCTTCAGCCATTCCGTATACTTTTGTTGGGCATTCTTAGGCGAAGCGATCTTCGCCCAAGGCGTCAACTGCAGCAGCCAACCGAAAAACTGCGGCGACAGCGGCGCTTTGACATGCGCCTGCATCAACGCACCCTCTCGCTTGAACACAAGCGCGTCCAAGCCGAATTTATCGATAACGGGGTTCATTACCCGCTCATCGAATTCCAAGACGATATTCGTCATTTCCGCTGCGAAAACACCAAACGAAGGCGAGATATGCTCGTCGGAGCGATACGTGGCGATGCGCGCATCCTTCGTGGCAAGCTCGTCGGAAACCCGGACGTCAAGCATGCGATCGACGCGAAACGGGCTGAACGGCTGATGGCCCTCGACATTTGCCCAACGGTCCATAAAGGCGATTAGGTAGTAGAACTCGTCGGCATACACCAGCCGCACCGGCGTCACCGAAAACGGTTCGCCGGCGTGGTTGAGAACCTTCTCCTTCGCGGCGTTGTAATGGAAGTACTTGAACGATACCTTGCGCTTCATGCGCATGGCTTGCTGGATGATGTCGGCATTTTCCAACGCCGCTGCGTTATGCATCTTCACGCGACCGGGAACCTCGATACGACGATGAAGCAAATCACGCTGGCTTTCGCTTGCAAGGCCCTGAATCTTTTTGATGAGCCGATCGGTTGTACCCTCCGTCAGAAATGGCGTGCTTTGCACAGCGTCCACCAGCATGATGAGCTCCTGGATTTGAAACGGACGATTGCCCAAATACCATTCCCTGCCGCCTCTCTGTTCGATCGTCAGCCCGAAATCCTTGAGCGCGCGAATGTCGCGATGGATGGTTTTGCGCTCCGCCTCCAAGCCAAGATTCGCAAGCTTATCGATGATCTGCTGCGTTGTCAGGCCGCTTTCCTCATCCGTTTCCTTGAAGAACAGCTTGAGCACATACAGCATCCGAAGTTTCTGGTTTGGTTTGTTCGCCATGCTGAATCCTTCCGCGCCAAGGCATGCTACCTGTAACCATTGTATATCGAGCACCTTTATTAGCCTTCAAGGTTCTTGCTTTGGGGCTACCATGCGTTCCAACGCCGCGATCGGTCAACGCGATCAGCCCCTGAAAGGGGAACGCGTTCGAAGGCTATCTTGCAAAACACCATCTTCCCACGCACGAAAAAGCGGCCCGCATTCCGCGGGCCGCTGACGTTCATGCTATTCGGTTCCTTAATGCACGCTGCAGCTGAAGCAGGGGTCGTAGGCTCGCACGAGCTTCTCGACCTCGGCGCGCACCTCCGGCGCCTCCGCGCCGTCGGCGATGAGCTTCTCGGCCAGCACGCGCATATCGGCCTCCAGGTTCGCGCAGTTCTGAGCCGTGGGGGTCATGATGGTGGCGTGCACCACGCGGCCGGCGTCGTCGAGCTCGAGCTGATGGAACACCGTGCCTCGCGGCGCCTCGGTGAAGCCCGCGCCAACGCCCGCGCGCACCTCGAACGGCACCGGGGCGCTGCCGCCCTCGAACGGACCGTCGGTCTCGGCGAGCTTGCGGCACAGGTCGGCGCAACGTCCCAGCGCATCGAGCACCTCCACCGCCTGGGCGACGTTGTTCAAAAACGGGTTGCGCTCGGGCGGGCGCAGGCCGGCCTTGGCGGCTGCAACCTTCGCCTCCTGCGAGAGCGCGCCCCACGATGCGTTGATGCGCGCCAGCGCGCCGGTGAAGTAGGTCTTCCCCGTCTGCCTGCAGCGGGCGAACAGCGCCGCGGAATGCGACACCTCGTACTCCTCGACCTGCTCGCAAGCCCTATCGGCATCGAACGTGACGCCCGCGTCCAAGAAGCGCGCCCAGCGGCTGTCGGCCACCGGGTAGCGGCCTTCGGCCACCATGGCCATCATGTCGCCCTGGGTGGCGATATCGGGAACGGTGAAACCGTTGAACAGGTCCACCACCGCACGGGCGAACTCGCGCTCGGCGTCCAGCTTGTCGGCCATGGCCAGGTACTCGTCGCGCGTTGGCTCGTGGGTGAAGCCGCCCACCACCGCGGTGATCGGGTGGATGGAGCGCCCGCCCACCAGGTTGCACAGCTGGTTGCCCAAGGACTTCAGGCCCAGCGCCTGGTCGAACAACTCGGGGTTGGCCTTGGCCAGCGGGAACACGCTTGCCATGTCCAGGAAGTCGGGCGCGGCGAACACGAACAGGTGCGACGCATGGTTTTGCAGGTAGCTGCCGTACACCAGCAGCTCGCGCAGCGCGCGCGTGCGGTCGGTGACCTCCACGCCGAAGATGCGCTCGATGGCCAGGATGTCGGTGATAACGTGGCTTGCCGAGCAGATGCCGCACACGCGGCTGGCAATATACGGCACATCGGCGAACTTACGGCCCACCACCATGGACTCGAACAGGCGCGCCGGCTCCACCACGTTCATCTCGCACGTTTCCACCGCACCGTCTTTAATGGACAGATGCACGTTGCCATGGCCCTCAACGCGGGCGATATGGTCTACCGAAATGGCGGTTCTCGTCATATCGATTCGCCTCCTATTCGCGCGCCGACTGCACGCGTTCAACCTGGTTGAACAGCGCCAGCGCCTCGTCGAAATCGTCCGGGTCCACGCCTGCGCGCTCGCACGCGGCGCGCGCGGCATCAAGGTTGGCGTCGGGGGAAAGCCCTCGGCAGCCGTTGCACGCCCGCCCGAGGTTCACGCACTTCGCGCCGCAGCCGGCCACCGTCACCAGGCCCAGGCACAGCTGGCCCTGGTCGAAGAAGCAATCGGTGCCGTTGCGCTTGCACTGCCCGCACATGGTGCCCGTGCGGTCGAACTTGTTCGAGCCGTACAGCGCGCGCTGCAGCACGTCGATGAAATCCATGGTGTCGATCGGACAGCAGCGCACTGTGTAGTCGACATCGATGACCGCGCCCACCGGGCGCGGCACCACCATGGAGCCGCACGCCGCCGGCACGTCCTGGTACACCTGGCTCGGGCGCTTGAAGAAGTTGCGCGCGGCGATGCCGGGGATGCCCGCCGTTGCGGCGCAGGCGCCCAAGGCGATAACGCACTTGGCGCGCTCGCGCAGCTTGCGCACCGTGGCCTCGGATTCCTCGGTGGTCACGGCGCCCTCGATAACGGCCACGTCGAACTCCTCCGGCATGGGCTCGCTGGAAGCCAGCTGCCAATAACGCAGGTCGATCTGGCCGAGCACGTCGGTCAGGTGCTCCTCGACGTTGGTGATCTGAAGCTGGCACCCGAAGCAGCTGGCAAGCCCGACCACCACAACGCGCGGAAGGTCGCGCGCCTGGCGCTCATCGTTTCCGCATCCCATGTTCGTGCCTCCCATCTACATCGACCCCTGGATGTTCTTCGCTTCCCAATAGTTGAACACGGGCCCGTCGATGCAGCAGTACTGATGCCCGATCTGGCAGTGACCGCACTTGCCCATGCCGCACTTCATGTGGCGCTCGAAGCTCATGTAGATATGGTCGTAGCTGATGCCCTTCTTGCGCATCTCGGCGACCACGAAGCGATACATCACCGGCGGGCCGCACACCGCGCCGAAGGTGTTCGCCGGGCTGATCTCAAGATGCTCGAAGGGCTTGGTGACCAGGCCCACTTCGCCATCCCAGGTGTCGTCGGGGTTGTCGACGGTCAGGTACAGGTCGAAGTCCTTGCGGTGACGCCACATCTCGAACTGGTTGCGGAACATGACCTCGGAGGGGTTCTTCGAGCCGTAGATGATGGTGACCTTGCCGAAGTCGCTGCGCTCGTCATGGATGTTGTTGATGAGGCTGCGAAGCGGCGCGATGCCCAGGCCGCCGGCAACCAGCAGGATGTCGTGGCCCTTCATCTCCTCGAACGGGAAGCCGCGGCCGAAAGGCCCGCGAATTCCCACGATATCACCGCACTGCATCTTGTGCAGCGCCTCGGTGAAGCGACCGGCGCGGCGCACGCACAGCTCGATGAAGCCGCGCTTGGAGGGGCTTGATGAAATGGAGATGGGTGCCTCGCCCACGCCGAAGATGGTCAGCTCGACGAACTGGCCCGGCTCGTGGCGAAACGCCTCGCGGATACGCTCGTCGATCAGGCGGAACTCGAAGAGCTTCTCGGTTGCCGTCAACTCGGTGATGGACGTGATGCGCGCCGGCCACGGGCGATACGGGTTGGCGGCCATGAGCTCCTGGCCCGTCATGGCTGCCGGCTCATCGTGGTACGGCGATACGACCACGGGGTTGAAATCGGTGTTAGCAGGCACCTTCGGCCCCCTTCTTCTCGAAGAACTCCAGCACGCGAATGGGGTTGATGTCGGCCTTGCACGCCTTCACGCAGCGTCCGCAGCCCACGCACAGCATGCGGTCGTAAGTTGCCAAAAAGCCGTTGAGCTTGTGATACATGCGATGACGCACGCGCTCGCGGCCCGTGGGGCGGAAATTGTGGCCGCCGGCCACAACGGCGAACTGCGGAGAGGTGCAGGCGTCCCAGATGCGCTGACGCTCGCCGGTTTGACCGTCGGGGTCGAGCACGTCCTGGATATCGAAGCAGAAGCACGTCGGGCACACGGCGGCGCAGGCGTTGCAGGCCAGGCACTTGCTGCCCAGCTCCTCCCAAAACGGGTCGGAGTGGAACGCGTCCATGAGCATGGCCACGTCCTGGATCTCGGGGATCTCGGGATTGAACGCAGCCTGACGCGCACGCGTGGCATGGCGGAACTCGATACGGTCCTCGTTGGTGGCATCGCGCAGGTCGACGGCGGACTCAAGGATGTTGGCGGCCTCGACGCTGGAGATGCTGACCAGGAACTTATCGCCTAGACGATGAAGGAACAGGTCATAGCCGAAACGCGCCTCGTCGGCATCCCACAGATTGCAGAAGCAATCGGAATCGGGGCTGCACGACACGCCCACGATCAACGTGGCGGCGCGGCGGGCCTTATAGTAGGGATCGGGATAACGCCCATCGCTAAACACCAGGTCCAGACGGTTGATGGCGTTGATATCGCACGCATGGGCGCCGAAGATCACGCGCGGGACCACTTCCTCCTGAAAATCGGCCACCTCGTTGGTGGCCGCGTTGTAACGCATGAGCGTTTCGGTAGGAGGAAGGAAGTAGCGCTTCGGCGATGCCAACGTGGTGTCGTAGGCCAGGTCCATCTCGTCAGGCGAGCTGATGGCCTCGAACGAATAGTGCGCACCGCGCTTCACGGGGGCCACGACCTCGTAGCCGTCCATGAATGCCGACACCAATGCGGGTAGCTCCGCGGCGTCGAAAACTCGATAGAGCATGTTTCATCCGTTTCTCGTCTTACGGCATTGCGGGCTCCGATATCGCAAGCACCTGCACGGCGAGCCGCGGGGCGCTTGCAGGCGGCACGGCCACCCCTTTAGGGCAACGTACCGACGGCAACACGCGCGAACAGTATCTCAACATCCCGCCCAAAGAAAAAGCCCCTGCCCGCTTGAGCGGGCAAAGGGCTTCCAAACGTGCAGGATGCCGGTCGGCTTATGCGAAGAAGATGCCGATCTCGCGCTCAGCGGACTCCGGGGAGTCGGAGCCGTGGATGACATTCTCGTCCATAATCAGACCGAAGTCGCCGCGAATCGTGCCGGGGGCAGCATCAGCCGGATTAGTGGCGCCCATGAGGGTGCGCACCTTGGCGACGGCGCCCTCGCCGGAGATGACCATCTTCACGACCGGGCCGGAGGTGATGTAGGAGATGAGGCCGTCGTAGAACGGCTTGCCCTCGTGCTCGGTGTAGTTGGCCTTGGCCTGGTCAAGCGTCACCATGCCCAGCTCCATGCGCTCGACGGTCAGGCCGGCACGCTCGAAGCGGTTGACGATCTCGCCGATATGGCCGTTGCGCACACCGTCGGGCTTGATCATGCTGTAGGTCTTCTGGATAGCCATGATTGGTACCTTTCTTCTTATCTCTTATCCCAAGCGCCCGTTTCCGCGGGCGCAGGTTACCTTGGTTGCGGCCTCGATGCCCGATATGCGCATCAAGCCGTTAGTTCTGGCTGGGGAAATACAGCTCCACGTTGCTGACCTTCCAACCGATGAGGTCACGAACCATGGATACCTTGTACTGCATCTGCCCGCCGCCGTCGGTTTCAGCGGTGACGTACACGGTGGAATCGGTCATGGACTTCTCCACAGCATTGATGGTAGGAGCGGAGTCCTTCACCAGCGAGTTGGTCATGGAAGCGGCCGACGTGTCGCTGACCTCGGCGGAATACAGCGCCGAAGCGTTATCGGGATCGGCGAACAGCTGCGTTGCCACGCTGTCCTGGCTGGGATAGCCCCAACCCTGCGTGTACATGAACAGAGCGCCGCCGAAGGCCACCACCACAAGCAGGATGATGACGACGAAGATCTTCAGGCCGACGTTGCGACGCTTGCGATCGCGCTTGGCAACGCCCTTGGACCACTGCTCGAGCTCCTCGTCGGAGGCGCTGAAGAAGCGGTCGTCGCCCGCTGCCGCGCCGTACTGGCCGGCATCGGCGGCATAGGGATCGCCGTAGTAGTACGGGTCGGCGGCCTGCTGAGCGGCATAAGGATCCTGCTCGGCATACATGCCGGAGCCGTCAGCTGCCACATCGATCCCGGAAAGATCGGCCGAATCGGAGGGAGCTGCGCCACCAGGCACCGAAACCGGGGCCATGACCTGCGTGATCTCGGACGTACCCTGGGCAACGGCCGCCACCGCGCGCTGGTAATCGACGCTTGCGGAATCGGACAGGAAATACGTCTTGTCGGCGATGGACTCCTCGAAGGCGTTGACGGCCTTCTGCATCTGGCCGGTTGCGACATAAGCCTGGCCGAGGTTGGCGTACAGGCGGTTGCGCATCTCGGGCTGCATGTCGAACTGCAGGGCGCTTTCGTAGGACGACACCGCATCGGCGGCGCGGTTGAGCGCCATGAAGCACACGCCCAGGTTCAGCAGGGCCTTGGTGGGATCGGGGTTGGCCTCGTCAAGGGCGGCGTTGCGGAACGCCACGCCCGCCTCGGCGGACTTGCCCATCTTCAGAAGCGCGTTGCCCATGCCCGTGTAGGCCTTGTAAGCGGAATCGTACTTCGCGTCGGATGCGGCGGCCTCGAAGTTTGCCACGGCGTCCTCATAGTCGTGCAGGGCGGCATAGGCCATGCCCAGGTTGTAATGCACGCCGCCGCGAGCATCGTAAGCCTCATCGGCAACGGCCTGGCCGTAGGCCTGGATAGCCTCGTTGGGCTGCTTGAGCTTCACCAAGCAGTTGCCCATTTGATGGTACAGCTTGCCCATCTCACCGGGGGCAAGGGGGCTGGCCTCGTCCTGCAAGCACTGCTGGTAAGCCTCCAAGGCGCCTTGGAAGTCCTTCTGCGCATAAGCTGCGCGGGCTTGCTGGAATAACTGATTGTTCATCTGGATCCTCGTTATCTTGTACGCTTGGGAATGCTGCGCGAGGCAGGTTATTCGGCGGCGTTCTCGATCTCGATGCCCTCGATCACATCGCCGACGCGAAGCTGGGCGATGACGTCCATGCCCTCGATGGTCTGGCCGAACACGGTGTAGCCGCTGTCCAGCATGGGCTGGGCGCCCAGGCACAGATAGAACTGCGAACCCGCGGAATCGGGGTTCTGGCTGCGGGCCATGGCCAGCGCGCCGTCGGCATGGTGGTTGTTGGGGTTGGTGGAGTACTCCTCCTTGATGCAGTAGCCCGGACCGCCGGTGCCGAGGCCGGCGAAGGGGTTGTTTGCAGCGGCGATGACCTGGTCGGTATCAAGGTCGCGCGTGTTGGGGCAACCGCCCTGGATGACGAATCCCGGCACGTAACGGTGGAACTTCAGGTTGTCGTAGAAGCCCTTGGTGGCAAGCTCGATGAAGTTGCCGACGTGAATGGGGGCGTCCTTGCCCGCCAGCTGCACGCGGATGTCGCCCTTGGAGGTTTTGATGACGGCGATCTCGTCGCCGGTGGGCTGATACGCGGGAGTGTACAAAGCCATGGGACTTCTCCTTTTCTCAAGCGGGCCCCGACGTTTGCCGGAGGCCTTCGCGAAAACGCCCGCGCAGAAGGCGGGCGTTGCTTTAAACGAATCTCGTGATGCGTAGTTTAGCAGCTTGGGACCGGGCGCGGCGAAACCTGAAAACGCCTGCGGGGAAAAACCGTAGAACGCACAAACGGGACCGGGGCGCCGGCAAGCGGCGCGACGACGCCTCGCACGCTTCCCCGACAGGCCAGGAGCGAACGCGCCGGCGCCTAGCCGCGCACGAAGCAGCTGACCAGCTCCACGTGGTAGGTTTGCGGGAACAGGTCCACCGGCTGCACACGCTCGAGGCGATAGCCCACATCCTCGAAGCGGCGCACGTCGCGCGCCCAGGTGGCGGGGTTGCAGCTGACGTAGACCACACGCCCCGGGCGGGCGGCGGCGATGTCGGCGGGCACGCCGTCGGCAAGGCCGGCGCGCGGCGGGTCGACCACCAGCGCGTCAAGGCCGCCCAGCTCGGGCAGCTCGCGGGCCGCGTCCCCGCCGATGACGTCGATGTCGACGTAGTTCTCGTCGGCGTTGCGTCGCAGGTCGCGCACCGATGACGCGGCGGACTCCACGGCGATCACGTCGGCACCGGCGCGCGCCATGGCCACGCCGAACGTACCGCAGCCCGCGTACAGGTCGGCGACGAGCAGCCCGTCGAGCCCCTCGGGGCCGCCCTCCCCCACGCTGCCGCCGAGCATGCGGATGGCCTGCTCCATGAGCTTTTCGGCCTGCGCGGTGTTCACCTGGAAGAACGACGGCGCATGCGCCACATAGCGCGCGCCGAGCAGCTGCTCTTGCCAGCAGCCCTTGCCGTCGAGCACCTCAAGGCCCTTGATCTTGCGCGCCTTGCCCGGGTCGGCGATGACGCGCACCACGCTGGTGGCCTTGAGCGAGCTTTTGAGCATCTTGGCGGCAGCTGCGCGCGGGAAGCCCGACGGGCGCGTCCACAGCGCGATCTCGGTCTCGCGGGTGCGCACGCTCGTGCGCACGCCTACGCGGAAGATCCCCAGATCGTCGGAGCCCTGCAGATAGCGAAGCGCGCCGCGCAGCGCCTTGGGCGCCTTGGCGATGGCGTCATGGGCCAACGGGCAGGAGAGCGCCTGCATCACATCGGGGCTGCCCTCCTGATGAAAGCCCAGGTTGAACGTGCCCTTCGCATCCCATTGCGCGCCCAGTTCAAGCTTGTTGCGGTACCCCCACTGGCGCTTGGAGGGCAAGCACAGCGCCACCAGCTCGGCGGCCGCATCGCCGAAGCCGCCCGTGCGGGCGAGCGCGGCCACCACGTTGGCGCGCTTGGCCTCAAGCTGCGCGTCATAGGCGATATGCTGCCACGGGGCCGCGCCGCTTGCCGCGGGCTCGGCCCACTTCGGCATCACGCGGCATGCGCCGGGTTGCTCGAGCTTGGCGATGCGAGCGCGCGCGAACGTGGGTTTGTCCTCCACCACTTCCACGCTTGCGACATCGCCCGGGGCGCCGCTTTCCACGAACACGGTCTTGCCGTCGGACAGGTGCCCGACGGCTTCGGCGCCGTAGCCCATGCGCTCGATGGTGATGGTTTCGGTCATATTCACACTCGTTTCTTTTTCAGGCCCATTCGGGCGATAGTAGCGTATAATAGGTAGATACGCCCTAGTAGCTCAGTTGGATAGAGCGTCTGCCTCCGGAGCAGAAGGCCACAGGTTCGAACCCTGCCTAGGGCACCACTTCATAGGCAACGGCCCAGGTTATCCGCCTGGGCCGTTCTCGTTTCAAGCGCGAACGCTCGGCACGGCGCACGGGAGCCCCGTGAGCCGTATCACGCCTTTTGCCCTTGCGGCGCATCGCCGGCATCCAGGAAGATCTTGCGGGTGACGAAGTTCCACACCATCACGATGGCGGTGGCGAAAATCTTGGTGATCAGGTAATGCACGCCCAGAAGCTCGACGCCGGCCCACATGCATGCGTTGTTGATGCCCAGGCCGATGACCGACAACACCACGAAGATGATGAACTCGCGACGTCGGGACATGCCTTCTTTATGGGTGAACACGTAGCGCATGGAGGCAACGTAGTTGAACACCACCGATACCGTGAACGAGATGGTGGCGCTGACCAGGTAGTTCACGCCGAACGCCTCGGTGAGCAGGGCCAGCAAGCCGTAATCGATGATGAACGCGATCACGCCGACCACGCCGAACTTCATAAGCTGCGCGATAAGCTTCTTCACGCAGTGCTCCTCTCCATCGAAAGCGGGAACGACCCGCACCCGCGGGGCCTTAGGTAAAGGCCTCGCCTCGGTTCAACTTCACATAACGTTGCGCATACTGTGCCGCCGACCATGAACCTCAGGCAGCGCATTGCGCCGACGGCAGGCCAACAGCCCGCGCATAACGCGAAAACCGCCGCAGCGCAACCTGATGATTATTGCATCCCTTGGCCCATCGGCACAACAATCCCACGCCATCCGCGCATATACTGCGGAAAGCGAGGCATTCACGTGGCGAAACCACGCGGTTTCGAGTAGCATGGCTACTATCTCTGTGCATTCAACTTTCACGAAGGAGCGCCCGG
>URQU01000026.1 GCA_900550055.1 uncultured Coriobacteriaceae bacterium
CGCAATACGCCGCGCCGAAGAAGCTGACGCCCACATCGGGGATACGGGCGCGCATCCAGAACACATACCACACGATAAGCGCCAGCAGCAGCACAAGGCTAACCATAAGCGCGCCCGACAACCCGAAGAAATGCACGCTGAGCGGATACAGCGCCGCCGCCACGATGCCGAGCATCTCGTTTGGCAGCTTCGCATCGGCGCGCAGCATGTAGTAGAACTCACCCGCGCATACCGCGGCGGTGGCAGACAACAAAGCCAGCGTGGTCCATTCGCTTGCAAGGATGCACAGCACGGAGACCGTGACGTAGATGAACCCCGTGCGGAAGCGAACCTGCAAGTCGGAAGCGTTCTTGAACTTCTGCGGCGTTTTCCGATACGCAAAATCCTTCAAGCGATCGCCGCGCGAGCACTCATCCGCGTGCTGCTGCTCGCCACCCTGCGGACCCCCGGACATTTATTTCACCGCCCCGAAGCGCCTATCACGAGACTGGAACTCCAATAGGCAACGCAAAAACTCGTAGCGATTGAAATCGGGCCAAAGCACATCGGTTGACACGAACTCGGAATAGGCGACCTGCCACAGCAGGTAGTTCGACAGGCGCATCTCGCCCGACGTGCGGATGACCACCTCGGGGTCGGGGATGTCGGCCGTGTACAGCCCCTGGGCGAACTCGGCCTCCGTTAGCGGCGCGGTGGGGTCGCCGCCCTCGGCCGCCGTTGCCAGTGCACGGCGCACGCACGCCTCGGCGGCGTGCAGGATCTCCTGCCGCGAGCCGTAGTTCACCGCGACGACCAAGGTCATGCCCGTGTTGCCCCGCGTTTTCAGCCACGCTTCCTCGAAGGCCTCGCGCGTTTCGGCGGGCAGGGCCGAAAGGTCGCCGATGGTGCGCACGCGCACGTTCTCCTCGTGCAAGCCATCGACCTCCGCCAACATGGTCTTGGCGAACAGGTCCATCAGGCCCACAACCTCTTCCTGAGGCCGCTTCCAGTTCTCCGTTGAGAACGAATAGATGGTTAGATAGCGAACACCCAGGTCGGAGGCGCACCGAATGGTCTCGCGCACCGCCTCGATGCCCGCCTTGTGGCCCTTCAGGCGATTCAGCGCGCGCTTCTTCGCCCAACGGCCGTTGCCGTCCATGATGACGGCGACATGCTCGGGGATCGCCCGTAGGTCGAGGGCAGCAGGGTCCAGGCCCTTGGGCGGATTCGGGAATATGTAATCAAGCGTCTTGTTCATGGGCAGCCTCTTACATAAGGGAAAAGCCAACCGGCGGGGAAACCGCCGGTTGGCACTAGGGAAACGCTCATAAGAGCCGGATGACGCAACCCGGTTGCGAACCAGGGTTGCGAGGAGATCGGAGATGCACTGGGCGAAAGCGGGGGCCGCTCCCCCATCATCGGCCCGGCTGCGCAGACAGGCGGCAGCCAGCCGCACCCGCGCAAGCCATGAGCACACGATGCACCGGGGCGCCCGCAACTCCGAGCAACGGATTCGCCGGCAGGCGGACGCCGCTTTTAGATCTCCATGACCTCGGCTTCCTTCTTCTTGAACACCGCATCGACCTCGGCGACGTACTTGTCGGTGAGCTTCTGAATCTCAGCCTCGGCGCGACGCTGCTCGTCCTCGGGAAGGTTGTCTTCCTTAACGGACTTGGCGACATGGCTATTGCCGTCGCGGCGCGCGTTGCGGATGGCCACGCGGGCCTCCTCGGCGTACTCCTTGCACTGCTTCACCAGCTCGCGGCGACGATCCTCGGTGAGCGCGGGGAACGGCAGGCGGATGACCGAACCGTCGTTGTTCGGCGTGACGCCCAGGTCGCTTTCCATGATGGCGTGCTCGATGGCGCCCAGGACGCCCTTGTCCCAAGGCTCGATGACCAGCATGTGCGCGTCGGGCGTTTTCACGCCGGCCATCTGGTTGATGGGCGTGGGGACGCCGTAGTAGTCCACCTTGATGCGGTCGAGCACCATGGCGTTGGCGCGGCCCGTGCGAACGGTGCCGAAGGCGTTGTGCAGGCCGTTCACGGCGCGCTGCATCTTCTCCTCGGTTTCAAGCATGATCTCGTCGATCATTTCGGTTCCTTTCCCTTTTGCGCCTGCCCCGCTCGGGCGACGCGGAAGACGTTACTCTACGGTGGTGCCCACGTCCTCGCCCTTCAGCGCACGGGCGATGTTGCCCTGCACCGTCAGGTCGAACACGATCATGGGGACCTTGTTGTCCATGCACAGGCTGGTGGCCGTGGAGTCCATGACGTTGAGCCCCTGCGAGAGAACCTCCATGTAGCTGATGCGATCATAGCGCTTCGCATCGGGGTTCTTCACGGGATCGGAATCGTAGACGCCGTCGACCTTCGTGGCCTTCATGAGCACGTCGACGTCCAGCTCGCAGGCGCGCAGCGCCGCGGTGGTGTCGGTGGTGAAGTAGGGGTTGCCCGTGCCGGCGGCCAGGATGACCACGCGGCCCTTCTCCATGTGGCGGATGGCGCGACGACGGATGTAGGGCTCGGACACTTCCTGCATGTTGATGGCGCTCTGTACGCGGCTGAAGATGCCGTGGCGCTCGAAGGCGTCCTGCAGCGCCAGCGCGTTCATGACCGTGGCCAGCATGCCGATGTAGTCGGCTTGGGCGCGGTCCATGCCATCGGTTGCGCCGGAGACGCCGCGGAAGATGTTGCCGCCGCCCACCACGATGGCAAGCTGCACGCCATTATGCACCACGTCGGCGATCTCATCGGCCAGGGAATCGACCACCTTCGGATCGATGCCGTAACCAAGGTCGCCTGCCAATGCCTCGCCGGACAACTTCAGCAGCACGCGCTTGTATCGGTATTCCTCGGCCATATACAACCTCCCGGTTAAATCGTAAAGCGTTTAAGCTTCCCTATCTTACCCGAAAACGGAAACGGCCGCCCATCGGGGCGGCCGTTTCCAGGCTTTTCACGCAAAGGACAAACGAGCAGGGCCTAGGCCTTCTCGATACCGTCGGCGTTGATGACCGCGGCGGGATCGTTGTACATATCGCGATCGAGGCCGCCGGTGAAGTTGGACGACGTAACGCCGGCCACCATGGAGTCGCTGACGTTGAGAGCGGTACGGCCCATGTCGATGAGCGGCTCAACGGAAGCCATCAGGCCCACGATCTCGATGGGCAGGCCCATGGTGCCCAGCACGATGAGGCTGGCGAAGGTGGCGCCACCGCCCACACCGGCAACGCCGAACGAGCTGATGACGATGACGGCGATCAGGCCGATGATCCACGTGGGATCGAACACGTTGATGCCCACCGTGGGGGCGATGAGCGTGGCCATCATGGCCGGGTAGATGCCCGCGCAGCCGTTCTGGCCAATGGACATGCCGAAGCTTGCCGCGAAGTTCGCCGTCGCCGGATCGACGCCGAGCGCCTTGGACTGCGTCTCGATGTTCATGGGAAGGGCGCCGGCGCTGGTGCGGGACACGAACGCGAACGACAGCACGGGGAAGGCCTTCTTAAGGTACGTCACAGGGTTGACGCGGTTGCCGGCCAGGATAAGCAGGTGCACCAGGAACATGGCGATGATGGCCACGTAGCTGAAGATGATGAACTTGCCCAAGTCGAGGATGGCGGCGTAATCGCTGGTGGCCGTGACGTTGGCGATAAGGGCAAGCACACCGTAAGGGGTAAGGCCCACGACCATCTTCACGATGCACATGACGATGCCGTACAGGCTGTCGATGAGGTTGCTGAAGAACTGCGCCTGCTCGGAATCGCGGTCGCGCAGCTTCAAGTAGGCCAGGCCCACGATGGCGGAGAAGACGACCACGGCGATGGTGGACGTGGAGCGCGTACCGGCAAGGTCGGCGAACACGTTGACGGGGATCATGGACAAGATGGTCTGCGGGATGGTGGTATCGGCGACCTTGTCCTGACGCGTCTGCAGGGCGTCCAGCTTGGTTGCATCGACGCTGCCCTGCGTGAAGTCCGCCCCGGCAAGGCCCGACAGGGCGATAGTCGCCCAACCGAACAGCGCCGCGACAGCCACCGTGATCAGCAGGACGGCGAGCACCGATCCGCCGATCTTGCCCAGGTTGTCAACGGCCTTCGTGCGCGTGAACGCGCCGACGATGGCCACGAACACCAGCGGCATGACCAGCATGCGCAAAAGGTCGATGTAGCCGGTTCCCACCAGCGACATCCAGTCAAGCGCGGTAGTAGCGGCTTCGCTGCCGCGGCCCAGCGCCAACTGGATGCCCGCACCCAGCACGATGCCCAATCCCAGGGCCGTGAACACGCGGAACGTGAAGCTTTTATCCTTCGCCTTCAGATAGCGCAGCACCGCGATGAGCGCCGCGAAGATGACTAGCACGGCAAGCACCGGCCCCAGTACGTCGAACGACATGTCTCTCGTCTCCCTTTTTCGTTTCGAAGCGATACGACGGGCGGGCGAACCACCGGGGAAACGAACCCGGGGCATCCACCCGCCCGTCGCAGCTCCTGCTTACAGCGTGTCGCTTATTATGCGCCTACTTTACCTAGTAGTGCAATGGGCTTACTACGCTATTTTCAGACAGCCGGCTATCGGGCAAACCGCATGCAAGCAAGCTGCTCGCTGCATGCCGAGGGCCCGCCGGCCCGCTAACGCATGGTAGTCGGCAACGACGGGCTTTAATGCCCGGAAATATGGGAACGGCCCCGAAACAGGGGCCGTTCCCACGGGAAAAAGGAAAAGGAAAGGAAAAGGAGGGGCTTTAGGCCCCACGCGAGGCGCGCGGATCGCCCGCCTCGCGTGGGGCCGCTCGGCATTTGCCCGAGCGGCCCGCGAAGATCCGGAAGCGGGGCCGATGCTAGGCCGCGTCGTTCTTGCTGGAGGACCCGCTGTTGTTCAGCAAGCGGTTGAGCATCTCGCTGGAGCTGCTGCCGGAGTTTTGCTGCGTAGACAAGGACTGGGACGATTCGTCGGAGCCCAGCGTGACCTCGATCTGCTTCGTCTCGCCGTTTCGGTTGACCTCCAGCGTGACCTTGTCGCCGGGGTTCTTCGAGCGCACATCGAGCATCAGGTCGCTTGCGGAGCTGACGGAGTTGCCATCGAACTTCGTGACGATGTCGCCTTCCTCAAGACCGGCCTCGGCCGCCCCGGAACCGCTGTTGACGGCGGAGATGTAGGCGCCGCTATCGACCTTCAGGCCATAACGCTTCGCGTTCTGGGAGTTCACCGTGGAAAGAGACACGCCCAGCTGCGCGTGCGTGGGGGTTTTGCCCTCGATGATCTGCTGCGCGATGTTGACCGCGTAGTTCACCGGGATGGCGAAGCCGACGCCCGAGTAGTTGCCGGAATACGAAGTGATCAGCGTGTTGATGCCGATGAGCTTGCCATTGGAATCCACCAGAGCGCCGCCGGAGTTGCCCGGGTTGATAGCTGCGTCGGTCTGGATCATGTTCGGATAGATGGTGTAGCCGCTCGACTGGGACGAGGAGTTACCGTAGCCGTAGCCGTAGCCATCGCTGCCGCTTTCGGAGTTGCTCATGATCTGCGAACGGCTGGTTGCCGAGACGATACCAGTTGCCACAGACTGCTCAAGACCGAACGGGCTGCCGATCGACATGACCCATTCGCCGATGGTCAGGTTATCGGAGTCGCCGATCTCGACGGGGGTCAGGCCGCTGGCATTGCGCAGCTTGATGACGGCGATATCGCTGGACTCGTCGGTGCCCACCACGTCGGCGTCGTACTCCTCGCCGCCCACGGTTACCTTCAAGGCATCGGCACCCGCGACCACGTGGTTGTTCGTGACGATGTAGCCGTCCTCGGAGAGCACCACGCCGCTGCCCAGGGAGCTTTCGGTAAGCGTTCCGGAGCCTGACGTGCTGCGGCCGAACATGTCGGTGGAGGCTTGCGCCGTGTACACGTCGATGGCGGCCACGGAGGGCAGGCATTTCTGCGCCACGGCCTCAGGCAGCGTGTTGTCGGTTGACTGGGCCTGAATCTCGGTGTTCGTGGACGCGCCCAGCGTAACGCTGCTGCCGGAAGGGGTCCCCGTCACGTTCTGATACACGGTGAAGCCGCCGAATGCGATGACGCATGCAAGCGCCGCACCGGCGAACGCAGTGCCGAACGTGCGGCCGGAAGAGGTTTTGCGGGGGTTCTGGGCATCGACCACCGGCTGCGTATAAGAATGCTGATAGCCGGGCTGCTGGTAGCCCTGCGCAGGCGGGATCGGCTGCCCAGGCTGGCCGTAGCCGTTTTGATTGTTGAACTGATCGGTCATGGCAGGCTCCTTGCTATCGGAGGCGCAGGGCCCTTATCGCCCCGCGTTTTGTTTGACAGGGCAACCTTACCACGCCGCGACCCGCCGCGACGGCGCTTGCACCGTTTCGTCACCCGCACGTCACTGAATTACATCCCTTGGTGTACGGTTTGCGGGCCGCAAAACGCCTAAGGACCGCATCGGCGGCCCTTAGCTGAAAACAAGCTGAAATAACGCACCTCGTCGAACGCACCTCGTTCGCGCAAAACGCCATCGCAGCCGTAACGGGCTACGCCTCGGGTCGCTCCATAGGCACGAAGCGATACGGCGTGCCATGCGCGTCGAGCATGGCCAGCACGTCGGGAAGCGGCACATGCAACGTTGCCGTGTTGTCATTGGGATGGATGCCCAGCCCCGCGTAGCTGCACAGCTCCTTGTCGAGCACCACCTGCACACGACGCTCGTCGTCGTTGAGCACGCCCAGCGGCGACACGGCGCCGGCGCGCAATCCCAGAATTGCCTCAAGGTCGTCGGCGGAGGCGAAGCGCGGCGGGCGGCTTTCCAGCATCGCGCGCAGCGCCTTCAGGTTCGCCGGCTTATCCTCGGGCATCACCACCAGGTAATAGGCACGTTTCTTGTCGTCGCGCAGAAACAGGTTTTTCACCACCTCCGCGGCGAACGGCAGGTTAAGCTGTTCCATCCCTTCCATGGTGAACACGGGCTCGTGCTCGACCTTCTGGTAAAAAACCTCCTGATCGTCGAGGTACTGCAGCACCTCGGCCTTTCCCATAGCTGCCATAACGGCCCCCTTTCTCGCCAACCCCTTTTGCCGGAACCGCGCCGAAAACGCCGAAGCACCGGCCCACACGCGCGGCATCCCGAACCTTGCGCTATTCTATCCAGCATGAACGGATACGCCCAGACGGCAAGCGGCGAAGCGCCCGGGCGCGCCGCCAGCGGCCCGACCTATAAGACGGCGAAGCGAAGAAGGAGACGCAAGCCCCATGATGCAATTGGTAAAGGATATGGCCTTTTTGGTGAATCACCTGATGGACGAGCGGGGCGCGGGAAGCAAGCACGTCGAGCCGCAAGAGGACCCGCGCTGGTTCATGGAACAGTGGGAGCAGTTCCGCGCGCTGGTGAACACGCGCGAGCCGAAGCCCGCATCGCCGGAGTTCTTGAAGGTGCAGGACCGCATGCTTCAGCTTATGGTTGCCGAACCGGGCATCACCGAAGCCGACGAGCTTGCACGCGTCGCCTCCGATTCACGCCTGAGCATCTGGCGTGGGGACATCACGGCACTGCGCTGCGACGCCATCGTCAACGCCGCGAACAGCGCGCTTCTAGGCTGTTGGATTCCCGGGCACCTATGCATCGACAACGCCATCCACACCTTCGCCGGCGTGCAGCTGCGCCTGAAGTGCGCGCAGATCATGCAAGAGCAAGGCTACGAGGAGCCGGTCGGCCGAGCGAAGGTCACGCCCGCCTATAACCTTCCCTCTCGGAACATCATCCATACGGTGGGCCCCATGACGAAGGGGAAACCGACGCTTGAACAGCGCAAACAGCTGACGCAGTGCTATATCAGCTGTCTGGATGCGGCATGCGAGGCGAAGGCGAAGTCGGTGGCGTTCTGCTGCATCTCCACCGGCGTGTTCGGGTTCCCGCAGCAGGAAGGCGCGCAGATCGCCGTGCAGGCGGTGAAAGCATGGCTAGGCTCCCGCGCCGCCGG
This sequence comes from uncultured Coriobacteriaceae bacterium, assembly GCA_900550055.1. Classification (GTDB taxonomy): domain Bacteria; phylum Actinomycetota; class Coriobacteriia; order Coriobacteriales; family Eggerthellaceae; genus Senegalimassilia. The sequence goes on from URQU01000026.1 coordinate 7,955, forward strand.
CGAGCCCGGCGCCGACATGCACGTCATCTTCGATGTGTACACCGAGCAGGACGAGAACTTCTACCGCGCAATCCTCGGCGAAGACGAGAAGCCCGCAAACGACGCCGCCGAATAGCACCCCGCTCTGCCGTCTTACCGCAATGATGCTGGGAAGGTTTTGGAGCGATCGCGCCCCAAAACGTCAATTTCCCAAATGAAGGCCCCGAGGATAACTTCAGGACCTTCTTTCATTACATATTAGGTTGCGTTCAGTGCATTTCCCGCTTTACAGAGGGGCATTTCAATAGAAGGCCCTCTTCAAATTCGGAATACTCGCAATCTCGGACACGATGCGCCGAAATCGCTCCCGCGCTCCGCGAAACAGCGGACTACAGCAGCACGCCAAGCGCGATAGCGGCCGCCGCGATCGCAACCGCCACGGCAAGCGCTGCGAAGTCGATGCCCGCGAACGGATACTCCTTGAAGCCGCTTTCCCGGGTACGCAGATTGAAGCCTCGCACCTCGGCAGCGATGGCGGCGCTGTTGGTCTTGCGCACCGACGACACCAGCAACGGGACGCACAGCGGCATCATCAGGCGGATCTTCCTCAAGAAGCCGCCGTCGAATTCCACGCCGCGCGCGGTCTGCGCCTCCATAATGCCCGCCATATCGTTCATGAACACGGGGATGAAATGCACGGTGGACATGAACGTGAACGCATACTTATACGGTACGTGGAGCACCTTGACCAGCGCATTCGCCATATCGGTGAGCTTGGTCACGTAGAACACCAGGAACAGCGGCACCGCGCAGGCGACCAGCCGCACCACGATGAGCACCGCCGCGGCCACGCTCTCCGTGCCGATATAGCCCCACGGCAGCTGCGCCAGCACGTCGCCTTGCGGCGTGAACAACAGCGCGATCAACGCCAAAACCACCGAGAACAACGCCACTGCCTTCGCCAGGCCCAACGTTTGCGGAACCATCTTGCATTGCACGGCGAGCACTGCATCAAGCACGATCACCAACGCCAGCAACGCAAGGTTGCTGGTAGCGAAACAGGCGATCACCAGCAGAAACGCCGCCGCCAATTTCGCCACCGGGTTCATTCGGTGCAGCAGGCTATCGCCCGGCACGTATTCCAGGAAGCCCCTCATCGCGCACCCGTCCTTTCACAAGCGCCCGCCGCAGCGGCAAGCGCATCGGCCATCTCGTCAAGCGTATCCGCCAGCGCCACCGGCGATGCCGTCTCCACGGCACCGTCCTCAGCCAAACGCAGCGCCACATCCACCACCTGCGGCGGCAGCAGATGCGTGCGCGCCAACACGTCGCGATTACGCAGCACGGCGAACGTTTCACCGTCAGCAACCACCTGACCTGCGGTCATGGCAATCACCCGCCGAGCGTAATCCGCCACCACCTCCATGTCGTGGCACACCATGATCACCGTGGTGCCGTGAGCGTTCAGTTCGGCGATGACGTCCATGACCTTGGCGCACTCGTGGAAATCAAGACCAGTGGTCGGCTCGTCGAGCACCACCACGGGCGGCTCCATCACGATGATCGATGCCAGCGCCAGCAGCTGACGCGTACCGCGGTTGAGCAGGAACGGCTCGGCGTCGCCGTCGAATCCGAACCGCTCGATCATCGCGTCCACCTTCGCCTGCGCCTCGGCATCTGCACGACCTTGCGCACGAAAGCCGAACAGCAGCTCCTCGCGCACAGTGGAGCAGCAGATCTGGCGATCGGGGTTTTGGAACAGGAAGCCAACCTTCGCGGCAAGTTGGCTGGTGCGCAGCTGCGTGGTGGGCACGCCATCGATGAGGACCTGGCCCGAAGACGGCTTCAACAGACCGTTTACCAGGCGCATCGTGGTGGACTTGCCCGCGCCGTTCGTGCCCACGAACGCAACGAAATCGCCGTCGGGGATACGGAAGCTCACATCACGCAGGATAGGCAGCTCGCCATCATATGATGCGCTCACCTTCTCGAACTCGATCATGCCGAAGCTCCTTCCCCGCTTAAAACCCGCTTGCACACCCTGACCGCCTCGTCGACGTTGCGCGCCGCCGGCGCATCCACCAGACCCCGTGCACGCAACCGGTTCACCAAGCTGGTGGAGCGCGGGCAATTCACGCCGATCTCCAGCAGCTCGTCGGAATGCTCGAGCACCTCGGCGGGCGTTCCCTGGAAGCGGATCTTGCCGCCGTCCACGATAAGCAGCATGTCGGCGAAATCGGACAGCAGCGCAATCTTCTGCTCCACCACGATGACCGTGGTGCCGTTTTCCCGGGCGTATCGCGCCAGCAGCTCGAACACCGCCAGCGACGATGCCGGGTCCAGCTCGGCCGTCGGCTCGTCGAGCACCAGCACGCGCGGCTTCAGCGCGATGACCGACGCCACCGCTACCTTCTGCTTCTGGCCGCCGGAAAGCTCGGCGATACCGCGATGGCGCAGATCGGAGATGCCCATTGCCTCCAGCGCCTCGGCGATACGGCCTTCCACCTGGTCTTTCGGCACGCCGAAGTTCTCAAGGCCGTATAGCACCTCGTCCTCGACCACCGACGACACCATCTGCGAGTCGATGTCCTGGCACACGCTGCCGACCAGACGGCTGATGTCGGTCAACGACGCTTCGCACGTGTCCAACCCGTCGATGGTCACGCTGCCGTAGAAATCACCGGGATAGCAGTGCGGGATGATGCCGTTGAACGCATACGTGAGCGTGGACTTTCCGCTGCCCGCGGCGCCGGTGATTCCCACGAACGAGCCGTCGGGGATGGCGAGGTCGATGCCGTGCAGGATGGGCTCGGCCCCCTCTCGATAGCGAAACGACAATTGCGAGATCTCGATCATGGGATGCTCCTTCTTGAAGATGGGCTCTCAGGCGACGATCGGGCGGTTATCGCTTCAGGACGGCGCGCAGGACCGGGGTCAGGATGGCCGCCAGCACGGCGTTCATGGTTGCCGTGCCGAGCACCATGACGGCATATACGCCGAACACGGCCAACGGCTCAAGATGCGCAACGGCGACGCCCACGATCATGGCGAACGTGTAACCGGAGACGATGGTGGACAGGAACGTGATGATCACGGGAGCAACGATGTCCTGGAAGCCCCTGTTGTCGGCGGCCACCTTCGCAAGCGCGGTAACCAGCAGGCCGCACGCCAAAGCGCCCAGCATCTCGGAGGCGATGTTCACCAACGGCGTGGCGTTCAGCATGGGCAGCTGGCTGACCAGGCCCACCAACAGGCCGATCACCACAGATTGATACACTTTCGGGCGCGTGAGGATGATTGCCAGGCAGTACATGGCGATCATGAAATTGGGCTTCATGCCCGCAAAGCTGAGGAAGCTGGAAACGGTCAGCTTAAGGACGGCGCCGGCTGCGATAAGCACGGCCACCAGGATAAGATCTTGTACGGACAGGCCCTCCTTCTTCGCGGAGGTTGCCACCGTACGCTTCTGGGCTGCAACGTTTTGAGTCATGATCCTCATTCCTTTCTTGGCGGGGTTTCCGCCGGTCATTGCCCGTCCCCGGGCTTTCAGTCTGCCGGCAACGAACGCGAATGAGGAATCATCGGCTTACAGGTTTCAAGCAAAGGTCGGTTTGCAGCTATGGCGACTCGCCGCGCCCCGCGGCCCGAATAACCCGCAAAATAAAAAACGTCTGTCCTTTGAGATAAAGGACAGACGTAACATCTGCGGTGCCACCTTTGCTTGACCCCCGAAGGAGCCCCCTCACGAACATGCCAACACATGTTCTGCCCTTAACGCAGGCTCACGGTCCAGATACTCAGCTGCCGACCGCCACGTGGTAACGCAGCAATCGTCAACCTTTCCCCTTTCCCTCGGCGAACCATTTACCACCCAGCATTTCTACGGGATTCCCAGCAACACCCGCTCTCTGTGAGCGCTTATGATGGCTTGACTTTCGCCTCAACGGTTTCAAGGTATTAAGTTGTGGCACGAACTATAGGGGATGCCGCAGAAGGACGCAACCCCCTTTTTCCGCGAATTAACAGTCGCGAAATATTGCCGGCAAACGATCGGCTAAATGCCGCCGGCATTTGTGAGCAAGATTTGACATGCGCGCAAGGATTGTGTGGTTGACCGCCGCAGAGCGCACCACGCAAGCTCTCGCGCGTTACGATTATCAGCAACACAACGGCGTCATCCGCGACGTCCCCGTTGCGCCTTCGCGCTTCGGGGACGTCGTTTTCGCCTGACGCTTTCTCTATCCGAATCCGACAACGCAACGCGTTAAGCGAGCCCGAAAGCCGCCTTAGCCCCGTGCGCTCGTCGGCAGACCCGCGCGCCCTCACGGGAAAAGGACGCGCGCAGAAAGGAGCCGCTATGGCTGATTGGGGTCTTACCCGCAAACAAGTCGTCATGTTGGCCGTGCTGGTGTTCGGCACCTTCGTCACCGTGCTGAACCAGACGGTCGTGGCGCCGGCGTTGCCGTCGATCATGAGCGAGATGAGCGTCGACGCCGCCGTCGCGCAGTGGTTGACCACCGGATTTACGCTGGTCAACGCCATCATGGTGCCCATCACCGCGTTTCTAACCGACCGCTTCACCACGCGCCGGCTGTTCCTTGCGTCCATGGTCCTGTTCACCGCCGGCACGGCGCTGGCGGCCTGGGGCCCGAACTTCCCCGTGCTGCTTGCCGGCCGCTTGATTCAAGCCGCCGGCGCCGGCATCCTCATGCCGCTCGTGATGACGGTGCTCATGTGGACGTTCCCCGTCGACCGTCGCGGCACCGCAATGGGCGTGTTCGGCATCGTCATCGCGTTCGCCCCCGCCGCCGGCCCCACCGTCGCCGGCATCATCATCGACCAGGCGAACTGGCACGTCATGTTTTGGATCATCGCCGTGCTGTGCGCATCCGTCATCGTGTTCGCCGCCGCAGCGCTTGAACGTGGTGGCGAAACGAACAAGGATGTGAAGCTCGACGTGGTTTCGGTCGCCCTGTCCACACTCGGGTTCGGCGGCCTGCTGTACGGCTTGTCCGCCATCGGCAGCTACGGCGTGACAGTCGATTCGGCGGGCGGCGTCGTTATCGGCGCAGTTGCGCTCGCGTTCTTCTTCCGCCGTCAGCTGCGCATGGAACAGCCCATGCTGCAGGTGCGCGTGCTGACGAACCGCAAGTTCCTCATCGCCACCATCATCGTGATGCTCGTGCAAGGCGCGCTGCTTGCCGGTGGCATCCTCATCCCCATCTTGCTGCAGTCCTATATGGGCTTCTCTGCCACCACATCGGGCCTTGTGCTGCTACCCGGCGCCATCGTCATGGGAGCCATGGGACCGGTCGCCGGCCGCCTGTTCGACAAGCACGGCCCGCGCGTGCTGGCCGTCATCGGCACCGGCGTGCTAGCGCTGACCACCGCCACGTTCATGTTCATGGGGCCGGGTATGGGGCTTATCACGCTCACGGTCATCTACACGGTGCGCCTGTTCAGCCTGTCGCTCGTGAACATGCCCATCTCCACCTGGGGCATGAATGCGCTGCCCGACAAGCTGATGAACCACGGAACCTCCGCGCAGAACACGTTCCGCCAGGTGGCAGGCTCGCTGGGAACCGCAATCATCGTATCTACATCCACCGCCGCCACCAACATGGTTTCCGGCTCGACCGATGCCGTGACCGCCGGCGTGTTCGGCATCCATGCGGCGTTCGCCGTGGCCACGGCCCTGTGCGTGCTGGGCTTTGTGCTGACCGTGGCGCTCGTGCGCAACAAGCCCGGCGATGAGGCGGCCGCCGACGAAGGCAACGCGCACCGTTCCCTCATCGAGCAGATCATGAAGCGCGACGTATACACGCTGCCCGAAAACGCCACCGTGCTCGAGGCGATGCAGCTGCTGGTGAACAACCATATCAGCGCCGCGCCGCTGGTCGACGCCACCGGCAAGCCGACCGGCTTCATCTCCGACGGCGACATCATGCGCTACCTGTCCAAGCGCGGCCAAATGATCATGGACCCCGTGGTGATGATCGTGCAAACCGTGGACGCGTACTCCGACCACAAGGACTACGCCCACAAGCTGGAGCACCTTATGGGCATGAAAGCCTCCGACATCGGCGCGAAGGGGATCATCGGCGTCAGCGTGCACGCCGACCTGCCCGAAGTCTGCCGCGTGCTCGGCGAGAACCACCTGAAGAAGGTACCCGTGCTCGAAGACGGCGTGATCGTGGGCGTCATCAACCGAAGCGACATCACGCACTTCAGCATGGAGAAATACCTGGAGGAGCGCGAGGCGTAGACCCCCTGCTTTGAGGCATGAAACGGGGAGCCAAACGCGAGCGCTCCCTGAACGCAAAAAAATCCCGCAACCGCGCTATTTGCGGTTGTGGGATTTTTGCAATCTGGGCCTATACGACCTATACGGCAAGGCCGACCGTCAAGTGCATCATATAGAACGCGAAACGCATTACGAAAACACCGGCGAACACCAGCAGGCACGAGGCAAGCAGGCGAACAAGCACGCGCTTGGAGAGCGCAAGCTCACGCCCACCGTGCGCCACCGCCTCCCTCGACACGGCATGCATCGTGAAGGCGGCAAGCATGCAACCGGCAAAGCACATCAGCGCGAACGCCAGCAGCATCGTGTGGTAATGCGGCACAAGGTCGGCTGCCACGACCACCGAATTCGCAACACCGTTCAATAGCCGACCCTGCACGATATACACGACCATATTCGCCGCAAGCGCAACGAAAGGCGCCGCCATCAGCAACAGGCCGAAACGCCCCGCAAGCGCGCGCCATTGGGCGGCATACAACGTAATCGCCGCCAGCAGAGGCCCTCCCATCAGGGCATTCAACCACAACGAAATCGGAACCGTAGGCAAGCTCCAAGTGACGATGGTGTCGACGGAATACGCAAGGGACACCATCGTCACGAACGCGACGCCCGCTGCCACGATCATCGTCAGCAGCAGCCGCTGCAGCCATACAAAGGGCTTGGCCGAAAACGAATACAGCCAATACAGGCCGCTGAACGCCAACAAGCCCACCGCGCTGACAACTTCGTTCGAAAGAGGGCTGGAGCCGACGTGAAGAAACACGTACAGAGCATTCGCCGGGTTCCCAAGATGCGTGGCCGACGCGACAAGCCCCACCATGGTGACCACAAGGGGGATGCACATGAACATGCTGATGCGCACACGCATCGTCGATTCGAGTTTCGGAAGCAACAGCACCGCCGCAACCAGAACAAGGGCGACGGCACCTGAGGGGGCGAGCGTGGTGAACAGCACCAACGTCACCTCGCTCAACGCGGTATCGAACCCGGAAATCATCAACTCCCCCCTCTTTGCAGCACTGTTCGATGCAAAACGCCCATAACACCCGCACGGTCCGACGCGTCGCTGCAGGCTGACGCGCCGGACCAACGATTCCCTGGTATTTTAACGATAGAAGCGAGGCACGACGACCTCCAACCCCAACGTCTTCTGAACGCCATCCAAGCTTGCGCGCGTCAAACGAGCGAGCCCTTCATAGAAAGGATGCTCGGCGGCGCCGGCAAGCTCATCAAGGAAATGCCCCGCCCATGTCAGGAAGTGAAGGGCCAGAAACTCGCCCAGGTCAGCGGGCTGGTTTTGCGCAAGCCATGCCATAAGGGCAAGCATGAGCCCGATATGATCCTCCGGCGTTTTCTCGTCGGCGGTTCGCGCAACGCCATGTTCGCGCATCCATGCGCGCAGTTCAAGGGTGGTCGCACCGAACACCACGCACTCGCGATCGGTGTATACCGAGCCCCACGGCGGCGCCGGCTTTGCGCCCGGGCCGATGAACAAGCGGCGATATTCCCACGTCAGATCATCGTCCGCGGCAAAGGCGCCGCTCTCTCCGGCAACGCAGCTCGGCGCCAGGCCCTCGACCATCATGGCCAGATAACGTGCGGCCTCTTCCTCGCCGACGAACGGCCATTCCGCACCGGCGGCCTGCGCGTCAAGCGCGGCAACCGCCGCAAACTCGGCGCCGGCATCGCCCGTGCGCGGGTCCTGCAGGAAAAACGGGGCCAGCGTGTTCCCCAGAAACGCGACGCCCTCAAACGTCGCAGCATCAAGATCCGTCATGCGATCCTCTCCTTATCGCTTAAGGCAACCATCATACGGCAAGGGGCGCGCCCGCAAACCGGACACGCCCCGAAAAAAGCCTCGACCCTCAAGCGTTTAGCCGATATACAGGCCAACGCTAAGCTGCACCGCGTAGAAGGCCAAGCGAGCAGCGAACACGCCCACGACGGCCAGCACCGGAGCCGCAGCGGCAAGCGCCGTGGACTTCGTGTTGCGCAGAGCCATGAAGGCGGCTGCTGCGGCAACGACCATGCATACCACGCCGATCCACATGGGAGCGGAGGCGGCAGCGACCAGGTCCGCGCCGTCGACCAGCGCGTTGCCCATGCCGGACACGCTCATGACCTGCACCAACAGACCGGCAACGCCAAGGACCAAACCGACGATCAGCACCACCGGAGCCGCCATCTTGAAGCCGCCCTTCGCAGCGTCCTCAAGCGCACCGGACAGCGCGAGCACGAGCACGCCCAGGCAGATGCCGCCCAGCAGGCTGAAGCCCAGCACGGCAACCGGAACCATCGGGGTGTTCCAGGAAGCGATGGTCTCCATCATGTAGGCAGCGCCCGTGAAGCACGCGAACACGATCGCCATCACGGCCACCACGGCGGCAAAGCCCTTGCGAGCGCTCTCGCCAAGCTTGCCGGCGAGCGCCACGATCCAGTACACGATAGCCAGCACGGCGAACACGACGCCGGCGAGCAGCTCGTTGGACAGCGGGCTTGCACCCAGGCCGGCGAACACGCCGAACGCATGCATGGGGCTAGCCAGGTGGAAGAACGCGCAGATGAAGCCGGCCACCAGCACGACGACCGGGATGGTGGTCATGCGGTCGATCTTCTTCAGCTGCTCATCGGAGAACTTCGTGGTGAAGAAAGCCACGGCCAGCGCGATGAACGCGCCCGCGCCGATAGGCGCCAGCGTGGTGAACAGGGCCAAAGGCAGCTCGGCCATCATGCTACATCACCTCCAGGGGATTGACGACCTTGCCGTTCTCGTCACCAGCGGGCAACGCATCGGCAGAAGCCTTGATGTACAGGTTCGGTTTCGTGTAGGTGGGCTCGGGCAGGGGCGCGATGTTCCCGCGCTCACCCAGCTTGGCCATTTCCTCGATCGTGCCGAAATCAAGCGCACGAGCCGGGCATGCCTCCACGCACACCGGCTTCTCACCAGCGGCAACACGCTCGGCGCAGCCGTCGCACTTCACGCTGTGGCCCTTTTCGCGATCGACCTTCGGAGCGTTGTATGGGCACGCCATATGGCAGTAGCCGCAGCCGATGCACTTGTCGACGTCCACGGACACCAGGCCGGTTTCGGGGTCTTTGTGCATTGCGGTGGTCGGGCACACCTTGGTGCACGCCGGGTCATCGCAGTGATTGCACGACATGGACAGCGGATAGCTCACGCAGCTGCTGGTGATGCAGCCATTCGCATCGCGCTCGGTCGTGCCCAGCGTCACCTCGTACACCTTGCGGAACGCGGTGCCGACGCTCAGGTCCTTGAAATCCTTGCAGGCCATCTCGCAGGTTTTGCAACCCGTGCAGCGAGTGCCGTCGAAATGAAATGCGTATCGAGTCATCTCTTACTCCTCTCGTACCCGCTGCCTTTAAGCCTTCACGACTTCGCAGATGTTGGTATGCTGCGGATTGCCCTTTGAAAGCGGGCTGGGGCGATGCGTAGTCAGCGTGTTGATGCTGCCGCCCTTATCCAGGCGAGCCTTGTGGTCGGAAGAGGACATATCCGCATCGTGCCATGCACCCTGGGAAATGGCGACCATGCCCGGGATAACGCGCGGCGTGACCTTCGCCAGCAGCTCGATGGTGCCGAACTCGTTCTTCACATGGATGGTGTCGCCCTGCTTGATGCCGCGAGGCTCCGCATCTGCCGGGTTGATCCAAGCCTCCTGCGGGTTGACCTCCTTCAGCTCCTCGATGCCGCCCCAAGAAGAATGCAGGCGACCGCGATAGTGGAAGCCGCCCAACGCCAGCGGATACTCGTCGGTAGTGCTCTCGACGCCATACCATTCAGGAATATATGCAGGAACAGGAGCCATGGTATCCAGGCCGGAAACGGTATCGTCCTTCGCAACTTCCCAACCGACGGTGTCTTTCAGCAGCTTTTCGGAGAAGATCTCAATCTTGCCGGAAGGCGTATCAAGCGCGCTTGCCACAGGGTCGGCGATGAATTTCTCCATGGAGATCTTCTTCTTGCCCTTGGTCACCACAACGCCCTTTTCCTGGGCTTCCTCGAAGGTGGGCAGCGCTGCATTCTTCGCACGCGCCTGCTCATACAGATCGCGAATCCACTGTTCCTCGGTCTTGCCCTCGTCGAACTTATCCTTCGTGCCCATCTTGTCCGCGATCAGCTGCGCCATCTCGAACGCCGTCTTACGCTCGAACTTCGGCGTAGTGCACGGAGTACCCGTGATCATATAGGCATTGTCGCCACCCGTTCCAATCTGGGTGTTCTGCTCGAAACGGAACATGTCGGGCAAAATGACGTCAGCATACTTCATGGAGTCGCACAGCACCGTATCGATGCCCAAGATGAATTCGCACTTGCTCTCATCCGACAGAATATCGTGCACATAATTGATATCGCCGTTTTGGTTCGTCAAGCAGTTGCCAGCATAGTTGATCATGTACTTGATGTTCACCGACAGCTTATCAACTCCCTTGACGCCGGCGTTCTTCGAAGTCATCTCCGTTCCATGGTCAATGGCATCGGCAAACAGGAAGCAGGGAATGGATGCCTTGACGGGATTGGTGCCCTGAGGCATGCTCGTGAGCGATACGGAGTTCGAGCCTTCACGAGTACCGTTGTTCGTACCGGCAATGCCGATCTGGCCGACCAAGCACGGCAGCGCCATGATCGCCCATGCCGTCCACTCTCCATTGCTGCGACGCTGCGGACCCCAACCTTGCACTACGTACAGAGGCTTCGTTTCGGCAATCTCGCGCGCCAGCTCCTCGATCTTCTTCTCGGGAATACCGGTAATCTTCGCCGCCCATGCCGGGGTCTTCTCAACCTTGTCGTAGCCGCTTCCCAGCACGTAAGCGCTATAGGACATGCTCTTACCCTGGTATGCCTCGGGCATAGTCTCTTCATCGAAGCCCACGCAGTACTTATGCAGGAACTCGGTATCGACCTTATCGTTCTTGATCAGCCAATGGGCGATACCGGCAACCAATGCGGCATCAGTGCCAGGGTTGATGGGCAGCCATTGATCGGAATGGCCCATAACGGAATCGTTCATACGAGGGTCGATGACGTAAATCTTGCCCTTGGTCTTCTCGCGCATATGCGCATAGTCGTAATGGGAAACGGCACCACCCTGACGCGTCTCTGCAGGGCTCGAGCCGAACACCAAGATCAGCTCAGCATCCTCTGCCGCGGAAAGCGTCGAACCGCTAGACTGCTTAGAGCCGTACATGTACGGGGTTATGCAGGAGATCTGCGCCGTAGAGTAGCTGTTGTAGAACTTCAGGAAGCCACCCACGGTGTTCATCATGCGCTGGAACGGGCGAGCGGTGGTAGCGGAAACGCCGGTCGCATACGGCAGGTACACAGCCTCGTTGCCATACTTCTCGATGACTTCTTTGAGCTTCGTGGCCGCCAGATCGATAGCCTCGTCCCAGGAAATGCGCTCGAACTTGCCCTCGCCGCGCTTACCGACGCGCTTCATAGGGTAGTTGATGCGATCGGGATGGTTCATCCAACGACGATACGTACGACCGCGCAGGCACGCACGGGGCTGCGGGTCATCGAACCCGGCGTCCTTGCGCGTGCAGGTGTCCACCCACACAACCTCATCGTCCTTCACATGGAACTTCAGGCTGCAGCGGCCCGGGCAGTTGATGGCGCAATGGCCCCACGTGATCTTCTCCTCGGACTCCGCGAGCGCCGGCTCGGTTGCGCCGAACAGGTTCGCACCCGTTGCAGCGGCGCCGCCGACGGCGGCCAGAGCACCCAACGCACCCGTCGATTTGACGAACGTGCGGCGGTTCATGCTTGGCATGTCTTGCATTGCCTCCCCCTTCATTCTTTCCTTTGCGCCTCTGTCGAAACGGATGCGCTATCGCGCGCCGCGACACGGCATCTTCCTTGCACGGCCCTTACGCCATGCGCAACCCCTGCTTCCTTGGTTCGGGCTCGTCTACCCCTCCAAGCGCATTTGGTGATGAGACCATATCGCCTTGCTTGGCCCACCGTGTCACATAAAACATGCGAATTTCGCGTTTGTCCAGGTCATAGGCTATCACCCATTGCAGTATGTGACAGCCTGAACGCGATTGCGCGCTATACTGTTTATAGGAGCCGCTTTCGCATTCCCGCAGCGGCATCCACGAAATCGCGCAAGGGAAGAGCGCTTTGACCGCCCGTCGTCGGCCTCTGCGGACGAGCGAACGGCAGCGCCCGACGACGAGGACTTCCGTGGCACGTACATCCTTCTCCAACATAGCCCGCACATTCAAGCCGAACACGGCATCGCTTGGATACGCGCTGTTCCTTGCCATCAACGCAGCCGGCGTATGGGGCGGAGTGTTCCCGTTTTTACCCATGAACTTCCAAACCCCGGAAGTCATGTTCTGGTTCTTCTTGATGCAATCGCTCGTGTTCTCGCTATGCTACTTTGCCAGCGCCATCGGAGTGTACTACTTCCCCGGACCTACGCGCCGCTTCATGGTAATGCTCGCAAGCGCGCCATACCTGCTTGGATGGTGCTGCCTTATCGGAGCCATATACCTGCATGGCATCGCTCAAGCGCTGGTGATCGCCGGCGGCTCGCTTCTAGGCTTGGGGTCGGCCGGCTTCTACATGCTGTGGCAAAGGCTGTTCGCCAGCTTCGACGCGGACCATGGCAACCATGACCTGATTCTGGGTACCGCCTATGGCGCCCTTCTGTATTTCGCGCTGTACGCCATCCCGCAAGCCGTGACCGCATTCCTCATCCCGCTGGTGTTCATGCCGCTGTTCGCGCTCGCCATCGTGCTGAAAAGCCGCCAAATCGACTTGCGGCAACCTATGTTCGAGGACGTTCCGCGCGAACACCCGCAGGTGTATCGCCGCGTGCTGCGCGATTACTGGCGAAGCGCCTTGTGCGTCGGCGCCATCGCATTCTGCACCGGCGTCATGCGATCGCTGGCCATCGGCGATCCGCAGGTCGGCAGCCTTGTGAACCTGCTGTCCATGACAGGATGCTTGGTTGCGGGCGTCGGCGTATTGGTGCTCTGGCAGTTCAAGAACGTGCGGATGAACGTGACCAACGCCTACCGCATCGCCTTCCCGTTGCTCATCACCTCGTTTCTGGTGCTTCCGTTTTGCAGCGACGGCTACGCTCGATGGCAGGCCGCCATCCTGTATGCGGTGTACAGCGTGGCAATCGCGCTTATGATGATCCAGTGCGCGCAAGCGTCGCGCGACCGCGGCATCAACCCCGTGTTCATCTACGGCTTCTTCGCTGGCATCGTATACGCGCTGCACGATGTCGGATTCCTTGCCGGCACGTTTGCCGAACAGATACGCGTCATCGGCATGCAGCCCGATGCCGTGGTCGCGCTAGTGGCGGTTTATTTGCTCGGTCTCATGTTCTTCATCGGACAAGGCGGCTTCAAGCGAGCATTGGCCGCAAGCCAGGCGGAGGATATCGAGCTTGTAGCCGGTGCCCCCCTGCAAATCGGCAACATCAACGAGCGCCAAACCGACCTCGATGAGGCCGAACCGGAAAGCGAGGCACTCTCCGCGGCAAGCGCTGGATGCGCCGGCGCCGGCGTTTGCCCCTTCGGCGCGCAGGGTCCTTCCCCGTTCGAAACGAAGCCCATCGTCATCGCGCGTACGGAAAGCGAAGATCGCACGGCAACCGGCGAATCCGCAAGCCCCCTTGGCAACGGGACCTCTTCCACAAGCACCGCAAAACGAACCCAAACGCACGACGCCGATGCGCCAAACTACCAAGACCGTCTATCGAAACAGGCAGCGCTGGTTCGGCAGCATTACCGCCTATCCGCACGCGAGACCGAGGTCATGGAGCTTATCGCCCGAGGCAACACCGTCGCGCGCATCGCCGAACAGCTGGTGGTTTCGGAAAACACTATCCGAACCCACAGCAAGCGCATCTACGCCAAGCTGGATATCCATAAGAAGCAAGAACTGGTCGACTTGCTGGAAACGTTCAATCCGAAAGACCTGGAAGATTAGCCCCCGAACGAACTACGGCCACGCACTATGCGTGGCCGCCTTGCTTTAGTTCGTCACATCCCCGCTCTGGTCAAGGCTGATCGCTTCGCCAACGTACGTTGATGGCACACGGAAGAGCGCCTTGAAGAAGTCCTTCGTGCGCGCGGGAATCTCGCGGATATCGTACTGCAACTGCTTTTGGTACTCATGATAGTCGCTGGGAACGCCTTCAGCTTGCATCCCCAGGCTTTTCGCGGACCACAGCGCGCGATACAGGTGATACGTCTGCGTAGCCACCACGATGCGCTCGCATCCGAACACGTACTTTGCCCGATACATGCTCTCATACGTGGAGAAACCCGCATGGTCGCAAAAGATGTCCTGGCTGGGCACGCCTTGCGCGATGGCGTATTGCTTCATCGCCTTCACCTCGTTGTAGGAGGCGGTGCCGTTGTCACCGCTCATGATGATCTTCGGGGCCACGCCGGCGAAATACAGCGCGATGCCATCGTCTAGGCGATCGGCCAGAATACCGGAGGGCGTTCCATCGGGCAGCACCGACGCCCCGAGCACCACAATGGCGTCGGCATTGCCGATGCTGGCCTTCTCGGGAGTGACGATGGACCCTTTCGAGCCCACAATGGTAACCACGTTCGTGATGGCAAACACCGCCACCACGGCCACAACCACCGCCAGCACCATATCCAGCACCCGCCTCAGGCATCCCTTATGTTTCTTCGAGCTACTCATAGGAAACAGACGATAGCAAACGCCGAAACCTCACGGCAAGCGTTTTACCGGAACGGCGCAACAACGCCACCGAAACCCAACCCCGAAAACAAAACGACCCGGAGCGTCCTCCGGGCCGTTTTGAGCGCAGTGTAAGCGTTTTATTTCGCCACGATGTTCACCAGACGACCGGGCACCACAACGACCTTCTTCAAGTCCTTGCCTGCCACAGCGTCCTGCACGGCCTCGAGAGCCACTGCCTTCACAGCTTCCTGGTCGGCATCTGCAGCAACCGTGATACGGGCCTTCACCTTGCCGTTGATCTGCACGGCAAGCTCGACCTCGTCGTCCTTGGCCTTCTCAGGATCGAACTCGGGCCATTCCTGCGTATGGATGGAACCCTCGCAACCCAGCGCATCATGCCATAGCTCATCGGTCATATGCGGGCAGATGGGAGCCAGCAGCCTTACCAGCACATTAGCGACCTCGGTCGCAAGCGCCTGCTCATCGGCGGATGCGGCGCGCTGCTCCGGGCCGACCTTGCGCAGGTAATCGCCGATGGCGTTCACCAGCTCCATGATGGCGGCGATAGCGGTGTTGAAGTTGTTGCGATCGAAATCGTCCACAACCTTGCCCGCAACGCGATGACGCTCGCGCAGCAGCACCTTGCGAGCCGCTGCCGCCTCGGCATCGGATGCGCCCGGCTGGTACAGCGTGTCCTCATCGGCCTTGCCCATCAGGTCGTACACCATACGCCACACGCGGTTGAGGAACTTGTGCATGCCGGCCAGGCCGTCCTCGTTCCACTGCAGCTCCTTATCGGGCGGAGCCATGAACAGGATGTAGGCGCGCACAGCGTCGCAGCCATAGCCCGCGATCATCTCCTCGGGGGAGATGACGTTGCCCTTGGACTTGCTCATGACGTCGCCGTGCTCGTCGAGCACCATGCCCTGGCACAGCAGGTTCTTGAACGGCTCGTCGAAGTCCAGCATCCCCAAGTCGCGCAGCACCTTCGTGAAGAAGCGGCTGTACAGCAGATGCAGGATGGCGTGCTCGATGCCGCCGATGTACTGATCGACCGGCATCCAACGGTTGGTTTTCGCGCTGTCGAAGGGCAGTTCGGTGTTGTGCGGGTCGGTGTAGCGCAGGTAATACCAGCTCGAGCACGTGAACGTGTCCATGGTGTCGGTCTCGCGACGAGCCTCGCCGCCGCACTTCGGGCACGTGCACTTCGCGAAGCCCTCGTGCGTTGCCAAGGTTTCGCCGGCGGAAAGATCGATGTCCTCCGGCAGGCGTACCGGCAGATCCTCTTCCGGCACCGGCACCAGGCCGCACTTGTCGCAGTAGATCATCGGGATGGGGTTGCCCCAATAACGCTGGCGGGAAATCAGCCAGTCGCGCAGACGGAACTCCACCTTGCGCTTGCCGCGGCCCATGGCCTCCAGGTCGGCGACGATGGCCTCCTCGCCCTCGGAGTGCTTGCCGCCCGTGAGGCCGGTGTACTTGCCGGACTGCACCAGTCGGCCCTCGGCCTCCATGGCGCCCTCCCAATCGACGCTGGTGACCACGCGACCCTGTTCGTCTTTGAGCTGCTCGAACAGCGGGTCGTCATCGCCCAGGATGATGGGGATGATGGGCAGGTCGTATTTCTTTGCGAATTCAAAGTCACGCTGGTCGCCGCACGGCACTGCCATGACCGCGCCGGTGCCGTAATCGGCCACGATGTAGTCGGCAACCCACACGGGCACCTTCTCGCCGTTGATGGGGTTCACCACATAACGGCCGGTGAACGCGCCGTGCTTCTC
>URQU01000027.1 GCA_900550055.1 uncultured Coriobacteriaceae bacterium
GCGAGTGCCTTGACTACTTCCCGAACCGCGTCAAGGACTGCACGCTCATCCACCCGGAGATGTGGGAGGACTAGGCTATCTGCCTAAATCAGAACCTACTCAAGTAAGGCTCTGAACAAGTTATAGAAAGGGGCCTGGCACGACAAGTTCAGCCAGGCCCCTTTTTTGAGTTCGCCATCCAATCAGCCAACAAAGGGGTTTCGATTCGACTGGACAGGATCGAGCTTAACAATTGAATATCAATATGAGCACGAAATAGTTCGGTCAGAACCGAAATTGGGTGAATTGGAGGCACCCTGTAATGCTACTGGTTTTTAAGGAGGAACCAATGGCAGAAGAGAAAAACACTGTGGGCCAGGGGGACGGCTCTCAGGATTATCAAATGAACCGTAAAATGGGCACTATTTTCATGCTTATTTCTGCAACTGGCATGGGTTTGGTGCCGCTGTTCAGCCGCTGGGGTACGCGTACCGACATGTTCGATGCTACTCAGGGCTTGAACGGCTCCGATTCCATCGGCGCAATCATGGCGCTTGGTCGTATGGCCATGGGCGTGGTGTTCTTCCTGATTCTGATGGTTGCCACTCACAAGGTTACCACCTTCAAGAAGCTCAAGCTTACTCCCGCAATCGCACTGGGTGGCTTGATGATCGGCATGTCCTTGGCATGCTATGTTACTTCCACGCTGATGACCACCGTTGCAAATGCTGTTATGTTCATTTACACGGGTCCCGTTATCTGCGTGCTGCTTGCACGAATCTTCCGCAAAGAGCCGATGAGCCCACTGCAATGGGTTTGCCTTTGCATCGTATTCGTAGGCATGCTGTTCGGTGAGAGCCTTCTTGGCTTTGGCGTTGGCGGAAACGTATTTGGCCTTGACTTCAACCTGGCTCCTTCCACTCCGGAGTTCCCGCAGAAGATGGTCGGTGACATCTTCGGCCTGCTTTCCGGCGTGTTCTATGGCGCTTCCATGTTCTTCAACGGCTATCGTAAGGATGCGGATACTACCGCTCGCGGTGTGTACAACTTCATCTTCGCTGTTATTGGTGCGGGTGTCATCGCAATCCTGATGAACGTTGTCGGTATGGCCACGGGTCAGACCAACTGGATCACCGAGATCCACTTCACGGCTTTCAACTGGGTGGGCGCTGTTCTTTTGTGGATCGTGTGCGGTCCTATCGCTCTGGGCTGCCTGCTGGTCGCTGGTCGCAACTTGCCGGCTATGGACTACAGCACCATCGCCTACTGGGAGGTTCCTGTCGCTCTGTTCATCGGCCTGGTAGTGTTCAGCGAGCCTGTTACGCTTAACACTGCGATCGGCATTATCTTGATCGTTGGCGGCGGCGCATTCCCGACCGTTAAGGCTATGATCCAGGGTTCGAAGATGGAGAAGCAGCAGAAGGTTGCTGAGCATCTGTCCGAGCGCCTTGAAGAAGAAGCTGCCAAGGAAGAGGAGCGCTAGCATCTGCTAGTGCAAGACGTAGGTGCCTTTGAAAGGAGGCTGCGTCATGAAGGTTACGAATCGTTTAACCCACATCGCAACAAAGGTAAACTTTGAAGCTGCAATGACCGAGGACCAGCTGAAAGCTGTGTTTGAGTCGAAGGAACTTGCCGGGTTCCCCGCTATGCTCGACATCAAGGAGCGTACGGAAGAGCACGTGCAAATGTTGTCCCTCGATGACCTGCTTTCCTTCGCGAAAGCATCTGGCGTTGCGGCAGTAACGTTCGATGTAACCTATTTCCCGCATGCTGACGATGCTGAGGTTGCTCGCCAGCTTAGGGGTTTGGCAAGCGATCTGGACATCAGCGTAGACGTTATCAAGGACGTTTGTGCAGCCGAGATTCAGGAATACCTGGCTCTTGATGCAAAGCGCGATGTCGCCGCTCCTGTTCACAGCATTGTCGAGTGTTATGTGAACGGTACTGCATTTGCTTGGTATGGCTTGAGCGACTATCCTCGCCTGAAGCAGGTTGTTCTTCAGAAGCTTGCTCGCGGTGGCCAAAAGGTAAAGCATGATTTCATCATGCGTGCCAGCCGTGCGCAGGTTGACCTGATGGACTAGATGGACATTCCTGCAGACGTTGTTCTGCGGTAATATGTGAATAGGGTGGACTGTGCTTACATAAAGGAAGTTACAGTCCACCTTTTTTGTCGGTTGCGGAACGTAAGTCATGAGGGATAGCGTTTCGCCTGATGAGGGCTCCTATGAAACGGCGAATTTCTAGGAGGGGAAGCCCTCGAAGAGGAGATTGGAATGGGGATATTCAACACTATTGGATTGGGTTCGTACACGAGCGCTCTGAAGTGGTTCCAGGGTGATTTTCATGACAGATAATGCTCGTTTCGATGCGGAAAAGCGTAAGACTGTACGTAAGGTGGCTACGGCGTCCTTCTTCTGCAACTTCATTGAATGGTTCGACTATGCCACGTATTCGTACTTTGCGGTCGTTATCGCGCAAGTGTTCTTCCCGAACGACGATCCCGCGTTGGCGTTGATCCAAACGTTCGCGGTGTTCGCATTGTCGTTCCTGCTGCGTCCCATTGGCGCTATCTTCTGGGGCAACATGGGCGACAAGAAGGGCCGTAAGTGGTCGCTGACCGTTTCGGTCTTCATGATGGCTGGTGCCACGTTCTGCATCGGCTTGCTTCCCGGGTATGCTGCCTTGGGGGTTTGTGCTCCGGCTTTGCTGCTTCTGCTCCGCATGGTCCAGGGCTTCTCGGCCTCTGGCGAGTATGCGGGTGCCGCAACGTTCTTGGCGGAGTATGCGCCCACCGACAAACGCGGTATGTACTGCTCCATTGTTCCCGCCTCTACGGCTATCGGCTTGCTGGTCGGCAGTGCTTTTGCAACTGTTATGTACTCCATCATGCCTGAAGCCGCGGTGAACGAGTGGGGTTGGCGCATTCCGTTCATCCTTGCCGGCCCGCTGGGCATCGGTGCATACTTCGTGAACATTCAGCTTGAGGACTCTCCTACGTATCAGGCAATGCAGCGTGCTCTGAAAGACGCTGAAGCCTCTGGTGCAGCCGGTGCTCCCGAGCGTCCGATTCATTGCCTGTTCACCAAGCATCTGCGTAAGCTCATCATCTCCATCGGCGCTGCCATGCTGAACGCCGTGGGCTTCTATGTTGTGCTTACCTATCTTCCGGTATACCTGGAAACGGCTGTCATGATGCCGAAGAACCAGGCGTCTTTGATCACCACAATTGCGTTGATAACGTACGTTGCCTTCATTTTCGCAAGCGGGCATCTGTCCGACAAGTTCGGGCGCAAGAAGATGCTGATCACCGCATGTGTGTGCTTCATCGTCTTCACCATTCCGGCGTTTATGCTCATGAGCACGGCTAACTTCCTGATTGTCCTGGTCGTCGAGTTGGTCATGTGCTTGATCCTCACCATCAACGACGGAACCCTTTCCAGCTACTTGAGCGAAACGTTCCCCACCCAAGTGCGTTACTCGGGCTTTGCCCTCAGCTTCAATGTGGCTAACGCGCTGTTCGGTGGCACGGCATCGTTCATCTGCACGTCGCTGATCACAGCGACGGGTTCCACCCTTGCTCCTGCGTTCTATATGGTTGCGGTTTCTTGCGTTGCGCTGGTAGCCATGATCATGTCGCACGAGCATTCGAACAAGGATTTGTCCGAAGTTTAGGGGTTTTGATTGGGCGATTGCGGCTCCTCCTACCGCAATCGCTTGGTCATAGCAGGTAAGTTGTTGAAGAATATAGCTGGGAATCGCGTTTATGCCGGCGCGTTTATCTGAGACGATTCTTCGCATGGCAAGATTGCCAAAAGGTAACAACTTGCCTGCAAATTGCTAACATTGACAAGCGCACGGTATCATTATTCTTATCCACCAGTGCATAGGCGGGCCTGCCACGGCCTTGCCATGAGGGTAAGGAGGTTGAAATGCGAAACCTCATCGCTTCAAGGGGAGGCGATGAGCTGCCGTGTGCTGCAGTCGGTTTCAGTCTCAAAGCCGCTGCACTGTTCTTAGGGGAAAATCATGAATGCTGACCATCCGAGACCGATCAACAATGAAGTTGACCTCACCGAGGACGAAAAGCATAAAACGCTGAAGAAGGTTGTCTTCTCCTCGTTTTTGGGCAACTTCATCGAGTGGTTCGACTATGCTAGCTACTCTTATCTTGCCACCGTCATTGCCTTGGTGTTCTTCCCGGGCGAAGACAAAATGGTTTCAACCATGATGACGTTCGGCGTGTTCGCGCTGGCGTTTTTGGTCCGTCCTCTCGGCGCCATCTTCTGGGGCAACATGGGTGATAAGAAGGGCCGTAAATGGGCCTTGTCTATCTCTATTCTTATGATGTCCGGCGCCACTTTCCTTATCGGCTGCCTACCCGGTTACGCTGTGATCGGCGTTGGCGCCCCGCTTCTGCTTCTGCTTATGCGTATGGTGCAGAGCTTCTCCGCCTCCGGTGAATATGCAGGCGCTGCTACGTTCATCGCCGAGTATTCGCCCAAGAACCATCGCGGTTTTTATTGCTCCATGGTTCCCGCCTCTACGGCTGTGGGTCTGCTGGTAGGCTCCCTTTTCGCCACGTGGATGTTCAACACGTTCGGCGCTACATCTGATTTCGTGGTGAACTGGGGCTGGCGTATCCCGTTCTGGCTGGCTGGTCCGCTCGGCTACATCACGCACTACATCCGCGAGCATCTGGAAGACTCTCCCGTGTACGAGAAGATGCAGGCAGAGCTTGCCGAGAAGGGCATGAAGAGCGAAGACAAGCCGATTCGCACGCTGTTCAAGAAGCACCTGCGCGTGCTGGTCATCTCCTTCGGCGCATGCGTGCTGAATGCTGTAGGCTTCTACGCGGTTCTGACCTACCTGCCGAACTACCTGGAGGCTACGCTGAACTACGATCCGGCTCAGGCTTCCATCATCACCACCATCGTGCTGGTCGTCTACATCGGCTTCATCTTCCTTTCCGGTCGCATCTCCGATAAGTTCGGCCGCAAGAAGATGCTCATCGCCGCAGCTGCTGGTTTCGTGGTCTTCACCATTCCCGCGTTCTGGCTGCTGAATACGCTGGACTTCTTCACCATCCTTGTCGTTGAGCTGATTATGTGCTTGCTGCTCACCATCAACGACGGTACGCTGTCCAGCTACCTGTGCGAGACGTTCCCGACCGATGTGCGTTACTCCGGTTTCGCGTTGAGCTTCAACCTGGCTAACGCCATCTTCGGCGGTTCCGCTTCCTACATCTCCTTTGCCCTGATCGGCGCCACGGGCGACCCGATTGCTCCTGCATACTACATGGTATTCATCGCCATCTTGGCACTGGTCGCTATGGTCTTGTCGCACGAGCACACTGGCAAGGATTTGTCCGAGGTGTAATCGGTCCAAACATATCGGCAAAGCAACGATTTGCCTGATGAATGCCGCTCGAGAGTCTACACTCGGGCGGCATTTCATTTACAATGGTGATATTGGGTTTTTGCGTAAAGGAGACCGATGTGAGTGAGGCGAATCAAACCCCCAAGTCGTTGAAGGCTCAGATCACGCGCACGTCGCTTGTGCTTGCCGCTGCGGCGCTTTTGCGAGAACAGGGCCCTAAAGCCGTGACCTATCGCAAGGTCGCGCAATGGGCGGGGGCCGCTTCCTCATCGGTTGGATATTATTTCGAATCAACTAATCAGCTTCTGTATGAAGCCGGTCGTTACAACATCCAGCTCTGGGCCGAGCGCGCGGAAAACTCAGCGGCTACTGCCGAGTCCATGGACCAGGCAGATTGCCGCAAGCATCTCATCAACTTGCTCATCAGCGCCAGCTTACCCGACGATTCCGTGAACCCTGCGGCTCATTACATGCAGCTGCTTGCCGCATCCGAGTCCGAGGATGTTACGGAGGCCTATCGCAACGGCCGTGTTCAGCTTGATCAGGCGGTTGGACGCATTCTCAAGCATGCAGGCGTGAAGCTGCCTGCGCACATGGTTGGCATCATTGTCGATGGGGCGGCTGTTGCGGCCATCTCCGAGGGTCGTGAAGTCAGGGAAATCGCAGCAGAGCTTCTAGAAAGCATCGTGGCGGCTTACGAGGGCTAAGGGGCGTTGCTTGCGTCTGCGCTCAGGCCTGCTTCGTTGCCTGCAAGGTGGCGGTCCTGGTGTGCCTGTTTCATTTCGCTATGTGCTAGGGGTTCCGCAATACTTGCAGGTATGCCAAGTGGGCAAAACTGCATGGTTGCTTCGCGAATAAGGCGAGTTTTACATTGCTTGGCGTGGTGCAAGCAAGGGTCGTCATAGGACGTTGCGTGCGTAAAGTCGTGCAAGTGGTATGGCTGTCTCGGTATACTCCGTCTGGGCGTTCCTTCTTAGCCGAAACCCGCGAATCGGATTGCATACATGGTTTGCCGATTTAATGCCATAAGGCAATGCGTTTGTTATCTAGTCTGTCCATGCATATGAAACATAAAAAAGGCTCGGACCCTAAGGTTCGAGCCTTTTTGCATCTTGCGAAGGAGGGGGGTCGCTTAGATGCCGATGACTCCCATGCCGACCAACACCAGGGCTACGACGCCAAGTGCGCTCACAACGCCCATGCCGATCTTCTCACCCTTGGTCAGAGCGTAGCCGCGATTCTTGCGGGCCTTGGCGTACACGAAGAAGCCGGGGATGTAGCCCACGCAGGTGAGCAGGAGGAACGACCAGCCATTGTACAGTACGCCGACAACCTGGAAGGCCAGGGCGATGACGCCGATTGCGATCTGAGCCGTGTTCTTGTCCTCCTTGGCGGAGAACTTGATCTGGTACAGCGCGATGAAGGCCCAGGTGATCACGATGGAGACGGTGCACATGCTGAAGGCGAAGTTGTAAGCATCCTCGCTGAACATCAGCACGATCAGGAACACCTGGATGCAAGCGCCTACGAGCAGCAGGCTCATCTGCGGAGCGCCTTTGCTGTTCAGCTTTCCCCAGGACTCGGGGAGCAGGTGACGCTCTGCCATTTCGGAGGTGGTCTCAGCGGGCAGCATGGTGAAGGAAAGCCAGGCGCCTGCAACACCGACGATGATTGCGATGCTGATGAACGCGCCGCCCCAGCCGGGAGCCATGGAGTCGAACACGTAGAGCATTGCGGGGTAGTCGAGCTGAGCGATCTCGGTGTAGCTCATGTAGCCGTAAGGGAGCACGGAGCAGCCGACGTAAATGAGCAGCAGGCAGATCAGGCCGATGACGGTGGCCTTGCCCACCTCATGCTTGTTACGGGCGCGGGAGCTCATGACCGCAGCGCCCTCGATGCCGATGAACACCCACATCATGATGATCATGCAGTTCATGACCTGCTCGAACAGGCCGCCCATGCTAGCAGCGTCAGCGCCCATCTCGCCAGCGGCGATGGCGTTGTTGTACACGTTGCCCCAGAAGTCGGCGGTGAAGATGCCGGCGTTGAACATGAAGATGGCGAAGATCAGGAAGATGCCCAGGGAGGCAACCTTCGCCACCATGACGATAGCGTTCAGGAATGAGGCGCTCTCAACGCCGCGGATGACCAGGAAGGTCAGCGCCCACATGAACAGCGAGGCGACGATTACGCACGGCAGGGTGTTTCCGGGGAGGAAGGTGGGGAAGAAGTAGCCCAGCGTGGACATCATCATCGTGGCGAACGCGATGTTGCCCAGCCATGCGGACAGCCAGTAGCCCCAGCCGGAAACGAAGCCGGCAAGCGGGCCGAAGCCCTCCTCGGCGTACTGGAAGATGCCCTTGAGCTCGGGCTTCTTGGCGCCCAGGTTGTTCAACGACAGGGCAAGGGCGGCGAAACCGATGCCCACAACTGCCCAGGCCACCAGCACGGCACCGGGGCTGGCGACGCCTGCAAGCTGTCCGGTGATGGCGAACACGCCGGACCCGATGCAGGAGCTGACGACCATGCCGATCAGCCCGAACAGGCCGATACCTTTAGCTTTCTCGCTCATGATTTCCCTCCTTAGTAGAAATCAATCATATGGTTTCGCCCCTGGACTCCGCTTGTTTAGCCGGACATACCGAACCTGCTTACGGTGGCGAATCCCGTTTACAGGCTCAAACGGAACGCAAAGGCGAAACCGATGGAAACAGCGGGCAGCATATGGCGTTGCAGGCTGCCCAAAGGGGAGGCCGATCGATCAGGCGGCCTCCCCTGATGAAGACGATTAGTCTTCGCGCACGACCGGCATGCTCATGCAGCGCGGGCCGCCACGGCCGCGGGACAGCTCGGCCGAGGGGATCTCGATGACGTCGATGTTGTTCTTGCGAAGAACGGCGTTCGTGACGTCATTGCGTTCGTAAACAACCACGCGACCAGGAGCGATGCACAGCGTGTTGGAGCCGTCGTTCCACTGCTCGCGCTCGGCGGCGATACGGTCGCCACCGCCGCAGGGGATCAGCGTCACCGGCATGCCGATGTACTTCTCCAGGATCTGCTCGAGCGGGGCGTTGATCTCATGCACCTTGATGCCGTCGCCCTCGGGCGTGATCTCGAACACGGACAGCGGGCCCATGATGCCGGGATGGATGGTGAACTTGTCCACGTCGATCTGGGTGAACACGGTGTCCAGGTGCATCATGGCGCGGTTGTTCGGGATGTTGAACGCCAGGATGGTGTCGACCGGGGAGGTGGGGTCGTTGAAGATGTTGTGGGCGATGCCGTCGATGGCGTCGGGTTCGGTGCGCTGGGAAATGCCGATGGCCAGCACATGCTCGTTGATGTTAAGGATGTCGCCGCCCTCGATGTGGAAGGTGTTGTAGCGGCTGTAGTACTGCGGGGTGCCCTTGAAGTCCGGATGGTAGTTGAAGATGTACTCGCCGTAGATGGTCTCACGGTTGCGGGTGACGGAGTACATGCGGTTGATGGAAACGCCGTTGCCGATCATCGCGAAGGGGTCGCGGGTGAAGTACAGGTTCGGCATCGGGGCGACGACCATCTTGGAGGCCTCGGACACCAGGTCGACCAGGGAGTTGGACTTGTCGGTGTGCAGCTCGGTGAGGTTGATGCCCTCCATGGTCTTCAGGACGAAGTCCTTGGCGTCGGGATAGTTCTCTTGCATGTAATCGAAGATGATCTTGCGATAACGCTCGGTCTTGATGCCGGCTTCGTCGATCCACTGCAGCAGGAACTTCTCGCGCAGCTCGGGGTCGGCGGCCAGAACCTCGGCCGTCAGGTCCTCCAGGTACACGACCTCAACGCCGTGGTCGCGCAGGGCCTGTGCGAAGCCATCGTGCTCTTCCTGAGCAACCTTCAAGAACGGGATGTCGTCGAACAGCAGCTCCTCGAGCGTGTTCGGGGTGAGGTTCAGAAGCTCCTTGCCGGGACGGTGCAGGAGCACCTTCTTCAGCGGCTTGATCTCGCTTTTGACGTTCACGCCAGCCATTGCAAACCTTCTTTCGTCTCGTGGGATGAAGACTATCTTCGCCGTGCAAGCCTTCCAGCGCTTCTTGGCCTAGCGCCTTGGGCTTGCACATGGGGCGTTTTCGGTGCCCCGTTCCGTTGATCCCACTTTGCAACCGCCGCGTAAAAACGGGAAGGTCTAACACGGATTTAACGATGCCCGTTTAGAGGTGGAACCAAGGATTAACGCCGGGCGAAACTTCTTAAACCCTTGATAAACCCCTGATGAGAAGCTTGTGGTATGGTGTTGGGGGAACTCGGGGAAAAGCGCTGCCCCTCTTCGGTTTAGTTGACCTGTGCGCTTATCGTTTCTGTAAACAGGGTGGCGAATCGGGGTTGAGGGTAAAATAGGTATAAAGAAGTAGGTACAATACCGGAGATTTGCCTTGACCGGCTGTGGGAAGCTGGTGGCGAAGCGTTCTACGGAGGGGCCTGTGGAGCTTGTTCTGTTCTACTACACGCTGCTGATGCTGCTCGTTTCCATTTTGGTGGCGGCGGTGTGCTTGTCCTCGTATCTGGTGTCGCGCAAAAAGACCATGCTGTTCCTGTCGGTTGCCTTCGCGTTCTACTTCTTCGACATCTCCTTAGTGTTCCAAGACGAATTCATCGTTCGTTCTTGTGGGGATGCGCTCACATCGGGATATCTTGTCGTGCGCTCGCTTGCTTCGGTGTTGACAGGAGGTGGGTTCGTTACCGCGTTTTGGATTTTGCTTTGCGATTATCTAAACGAAACGCGCCGTACCATGTTCGTGATGCCACCGGCGGTTTTCGCGATTGCCAGTGTTGCTATGCTGGTGGTGATTCCCGATGGCGATCTGCAGCGTTTTTGGTTTTGGTCCATACGCCAGTTCTACATGTATTGGATTTTGCTGTATGCGGGGTATAGCTTCTTGCGTCAACAAGATGAGGCCGAGCGCGCCCGCATGTGGCGGCATCGGGCTTTGTATGCGGCGACGTGGGCGATAGGCCTGCTTGTTTTGGCGGAGGATTACGCCACCTTCTTGGTGATGGACCTGCCGTCGATCAACTTGGATGCGCTTATCTTCAGCGCCGAGCACAACTATGCCGAGAATCTGCTGATGCTGGTCATCGGCGTGGCTGCGGTGCGTAACGCGGTCCGCATGCTGTCGCTTCGTTTCGAGCGCCCTCCCGCGCAGGGCGGCAGCAAGCATCAGGAGCAACAGATCGTCGAGAACCTGAACGTATTCGCCACGCGTCATAAGCTCTCCCAGCGCGAGCGTGAGGTCCTCTACCTTATCTTGTTGGGCAAGGATAATCAGAACATCGCATCCGAGATGTCTCTGGCGCTTTCCACGGTGAAGGTGCACGTGCACAACATCTTGAAGAAAACCGGCGATGCCAGCCGGCAGGAATTGATCCAAGGCTTCTGGAAGATGTCGTAAGGCTGCGCATCGGTTTCGCCGTCCGTCCCTGAAAACCCGCCCTCCGCCACCGCTGGCCGACAAGCTGTGTTACGGCCATGTGTCGAAACGTCCCCACAATCGCTTTTGCGTGCTAAAGTATCCCCCATATACAAAGAGGAGGGGCGGGGATGCCCCGGTAGGAAAGGAGGGAACGATGGCAGGCTCGATTACCGAAAAGCTGAAGAACATCGGCCCCGGTGCTTTGGTCGCAGCTGGTTTCGTCGGGCCCGGCACGGTCACCACGTGCACGGTCTCCGGCGCAAGCTATGGCTACACCATGCTGTGGGCGCTGCTGTTCGCCACCGTTGCAACCATTATCTTCCAGGAGATGGCGGCTCGCATCGGCATCGTCACGCAGGAGGGCCTGGGTGAGAACATCCGCGATCGCATTTCGCATCCGGTGCTGAAGTGGATTGCAATCGTGATTGTTATCATCGCCATCTTCATCGGCAACACCGCTTATGAGACGGGCAACATCACGGGCGGCATCCTGGGCATTCAGGCAGTGTTCGATGCGTCCATGGTCCCCATCGTCATCGTGCTGGGCATTCTGGCCTTCGCCGCCATGTGGGTTGGCTCTTACAAGCTGGTCGAGAAGATCCTCACGGGCATCGTCATCTTCATGGGCCTGGTGTTCCTTATCACCGCTTTCGCTTCTCCTGTTGACTGGGGCGCTGTCGTGGCTGGTCTGTTCACGCCTTCGCTGCCCGAGGGCCAGGCTGGCGCCAAGGGCATCCTGACCGCTGTGGGCTTGATCGGCACCACTATCGTGCCGTACAACCTGTTCCTGCATGCTTCCGGCGCATCCGAGCGCTTCAAGGATCCCGAGCAGATCGCCGATGCGCGTTTCGACTGCGTGCTGTCCATCGGCCTGGGCGGTATCATCTCCATGGCAATCCTCGTCTGCGCCGCGGCGAACATGCATGCTGCCGGCATCACCGTCACCAATGGTAAGGACATGGCTGTCGCCCTGCAGCCGCTTCTGGGCAACTGGGCAACGGTGCTCATCGGCATCGGCCTGCTGGCCGCCGGTTTCTCCAGCGCCATCACTGCTCCGCTTTCCGCTGCTTACGCCGTCAACGGCGTGCTCGGCTGGGGCAAGACCCTGAAGGACCTGAAGTTCAAGGTCGTTTGGATAATCGTGCTGGTGGCTGGCTGCCTGATGGCCGTGCTGCTGGGCAAGAGCCCCACGGAGCTGATCTTGGTGGCGCAGGCGGCAAACGCCATTCTGCTGCCCATCATGGCGTTCTTCGTGATGTACGTCGCCAACGGCAAGAGCCTTGGCAAGTGGCGTAACCATGCGTTCTCCAACATCTGCGGCGTCATCTTCATCTGCATCACGCTGTTCATGTGCTGGCGTAACATGTCCAGCTTCCTGGCCACGCTGCAAACGCTTATCGGCGCATAGCGGCTTGGGCTTAAGGAAATAGCATGTGCAAGGGTCTGTCGGGCGAAAGTCCGGCAGACCCTTTTCATCGTTGGGATGCGTTCGGGTGATGCTGCGATCGGGCAGCGGGATTGCTTGATGTTCCTGGTTGACCCGCATGCCCGCCGTTCCGATTGGGCTGCATACGAGCGAGACGGTTGGGCATGTTGCCTGCGGTGGCGACGTGATCCTTGGCGAAGGGTTCGTTTTGCCTGGGCAATCTGTTCGGAGCCTCCCTGCATTCGCTCGGTCGCGGTGTGCCCGGCTTTACCTGATAATTACGTTCAAGCTTCTTTCAGTATCCTCTGGGCTGCATATACTAGAAGCGCAGAAGCGGAATGGTTTTCACGCGGCATCTACGTGTTCTTGGGAGACAAGTCGAGTTCGGTCGCAAAGCCCGTGCCA
Source organism: uncultured Coriobacteriaceae bacterium (assembly GCA_900550055.1). Lineage (GTDB taxonomy): Bacteria > Actinomycetota > Coriobacteriia > Coriobacteriales > Eggerthellaceae > Senegalimassilia. Next base: position 12,637 of record URQU01000027.1, read on the forward strand.
GCTCGTGCCGGAGGGCGGCCGCAGGTTCGGCTGAGGAAGCCGGCAGGGGAGCATCGACCGGGTGGGGCGATGCGCCGCCAAAGTAAGGAGCATCCGATGAACATCCTGGCAATCAATGGCAGCCCGAAGGGCAAGCATAGCAACACCTGGCGCTTGACCAGCGCTTTCCTCGAGGGATTCGCCGCTCAATCGGAAAGCGGGAACGGGCAGACGCCTGCGATTGAAGCCCTTACCGTCAGTGCGCTCGATATAAAGCCTTGCTTGGGCTGCTTTTCCTGTTGGAGCAAAACGTCGGGCGAATGCTGTATCCACGACGATATGCAGGCGGTCATCGAGAAGATCTTATGGGCCGACGTCATCATCTGGAGCTTCCCCCTGTATTATTTCGGGTTGCCCGGCCAGCTGAAGAACCTGATTGACCGCCAGCTTCCCATGTCGCTCCCCTTTATGAGCACGGAAACGGAAAGCGGTGGCCACCCGTCCCGGTACGACATGAGCGGCAAGCGCACGGTGGTGGTTTCGACCTGCGGTTTCTATACGGCGAAGGGCAACTACGACTGCGTTACCGGTTTGTTCGATCGGCTTTGCGGGAAGGACGGTTACGCGGCGATTTTCTGCGGTCAGGGCGAGCTTTTCAGGGTGAAGGAGCTGGCGAATCGCACTGACGAGTACCTCTCCTGGGTTCGGAAGGCCGGAGGGGAGTTCGCTTCCGGCGGCATATCCGGGGAAACCCGAGACAAGCTCGGGCAGAACCTGTTCCCGCGCGACGTCTTTGAGGCGATGGCGGATGCCAGTTGGGGAGTCGGCGAATCGGGCGAGAAGGAGGACCCTAGCCTGGTGTTCACTCGGCAGATGGCGGCCTTGTATCGTAGGCAGGCTTGGTCGGGGCGGGATATCGTGCTCGACATGAACTACACCGATATCGAAAAGACCTACCGCATTGTCCTTGGGGAAGGCGGGAGCCGTGTTGAAACGAAGCCGGCTGAGGGCTTCTCCTCGGGATTCACCACGCGCATCAATACGCCTTTGAGCGTTTGGCGGTCGATTGCCGGTGGTGAAATCGCTGGCGACGAGGCGCTGATGAAGCATCTGTACTCGGTTGAAGGCGACTTCGACCTGATGATGCATTGGGACGACTATTTCGGTGCGGCGCACAGCGCGAGTGGGCCGGGTTCCGCTGAGAACGGAGGCTCCGCTGCGGGCACGAACGCGAGCGAGCCGAAAACCAATATGCTGCTGCTTTTGATTCCCTGGATCGTCTTCTGGGTCGCAGCGGCGATCGATGGCTTTTGGGGAAGTTTGCTCAGCATTGCAATATGCGTGCTGTTGCCTGTTCTGATGCGTCGAACGAAGGCTACCTTGTACGACCAGATTTCCGCTCTGGCAGTTGGGGTGTGCTCCGTCGCGTTGCTGACCGGAGCGTCCTCTGCTCTGATTATTCCGGCGTCGTATTTCCTGTTCGGGGCGATGTGGACAGCCACATGCTTTGCTAAAGTACCTCTGACCGCGCATTACTCGAAAAACAGTTACAACGGGGAAGCGGCGTTGCGCAACCCGATATTCATGAGGACGAACCGTATCCTGACCGCGGCGTGGGGCGTGCTGTACCTGATCACGCCCGTCTGGACGTATCTCATCATGCAAACGGATGCAGCCAGCCTTGTCGGCGCGATCAACTCCATCCTCCCGGCGCTGCTGGGCGTGTTCACCGCCTGGTTCCAAAAGTGGTATCCCCGGCATATAGCTCGCGGATAGCGGGATATGGGGATTCGGGGGTCGCGGTGCTGGGCACTGCCTTTGAGGCGATGGTGTCTGTGCGTATGCTTACGTTCGATCATGCGCGGGAACAGCGTTTCTCTGCCTATTTGGATAACGGCATCGGGGCGAGCTCGAGCGAATTTGTCCCCGATTTTGCCCCCAACGGGCGAAATCTTGTCCCCAAGAAGCAAAAAGGCCACCGGCAAAAGCCGATGGCCTGGTGATTCATGGTGCCCCAGATACGATTCGAACGTACGACACCCGCTTTAGGAGAGCGGTGCTCTATCCCCTGAGCTACTGAGGCGCGCACATCATTGTAGCATTAAACCTTTTGACTCGTGCGCGTTCATGCCAATATCACGGGTTAAGCTTTCCGGCAGATTGTGCAAGGCTGCGCGTTGCGGAAGGAATCGTGCAGTGGCTACGCCTTTGCGAACTCAAGTAGCTGCGCGGGGTCGGAGATGATCGCGTCCGCCTGGGCATCTTGCAGGGTGCTTACGGGATTGTAACCCCAGTCAACGCCGATCGCATACGTTCCGGCATTATGGGCGACGAGCATGTCGCCGGCCGAATCACCCACGTAGGCGGTACGCTCGGGAGCGCTGTCCAACTCGCGGATGGTTCGCAGCAAGCCGGTGGGGTCGGGCTTGCGGGGAATATCTTCGCATTCCCCGTGCAGCACTTCGAAGACGTCGGGAAGGAATCGTGGGATGACGTCCTTCACGCCGCCCTCGTATTTGTTCGATAGCACTGCAAGTTTGCACCCTTGCGCTTTCAATTCTGCCAGCGTCTCGGGCATGTGCGCGTAATGGCGCGTGCGAGCGTGCCCGGTTTGGGGGTAAAGCGCCTTCCAGTATTCAAGCGCCTCGGCGCACACGGCCTCGGGGGTTCCTTCGGGTAGGGCGCGGTAAATCAGGCGTTGCGCGCCATCGCCTACGAAGCTGTGGATGGCAGCGTCGGTGTGCGTGGGGTAGCCGAAATGGGTAAGCGTCTCGTTGGTGACATGGATGAGGTCGGGCATGGTGTCCAGGATGGTTCCGTCCAGGTCGAAGATGAACGTGTCGAATATCGGATGCGATTCGGTCATCGTTGCCTCCTGAAAACGAAAACGACGGCTCTGGGCCGTCGTTGATAATCGATGGAGCGGGTGACGGGACTCGAACCCGCGAATGCGAGCTTGGGAAGCTCGTGCCTTACCACTTGGCGACACCCGCATGCTTGGTAGGCGCTCCTTGCCATACCGTGTGGGCATTATAGCCTAAAACGCGCGAACGAGAGCAAGGAATGGCGAACACATGCGAAATTCCCCACACCTGGGCTTATGAGTATGGGTCGAACGGCCAGTCGGGGGCTTTACGCGGAATGGCGATGCTTGCTGGATCGAATTGCTCGAACAGCAGCTCTTGCGGTGTGGTTTCTAGGGCGTCGGCAAGCTCTTCGACCATTGAAAGGCGGACATTGGCCGTGCCTTTCTCGATTTTGTTAAGCTGCGGTCTCCCAATGCCGACCATGGCCGCGAAGCAGGTTTTGTTGATTCGTCCCCGTTCGCGCAGTCGCTTCACGTTACGGCCAAGCGTGACGGCCATCCTCGGCTCGTCGGTTGGCACGTTTGCCAGCTCATCGATATGTGGCACGGAAGTCTGCATGAATCGAGCGTAACGGCACGATTACGCAACGCTGTAACCCAGCGGTTACGTTTCAGGAGTATTTTTCGGGAAATAGGAAGAATTCGATCTTCTATGGCAGAGGGGTAGCATGAGCTCCCCATGAACACCCTGTTTCGGCCGCATGCCATTTTTATGGTTGTCAATCTGGGATGATACAATGCACGATGATTAATTGGGTTTGATGTGCGGATGCAAGCCGTTTGTCAAGCCATCGAAGGAAAGTTGAGATCGGGCAGCGTAGGCACCATGCCGGTGGGGAGCCGCATGGAATCTGTGCGGTGCGGAAGAAGGTAACGCAGGCCCGAACGGACTGCTGTGAGGAGATTTTGCATGGCATTCAAAAAGAACCGCCGTCCCCAAGCGAACGATCCGCTAGCTTCCCAAGTGCCTGCCGGCTATCGCCCGGCGTTCACGCCCGGTTCCCAAGGCCCTGGCGCGAACAACGCGTTTCGCAATCAGGCGGGTGCGTCGCAGTATTCGCGCTCGAATCCTCAGTATTCCTCACAACGTTCGCGCAGGTCGGGCAAGGGCAAGAAAATCGCCCTCGGCGTGTGCTGCGCGCTGATCGTAGCCCTTATCGGGTGCGGAACCGCGTTCGCCGTATGGTACAACAATGTGAGCAGCCAGCTGAACACAGGCGGAAAAACGTCGGAGGAGCTGGAGAACATCAACGAGCAGCTGGTCAGCACCAACTTCAATGAGCCGTTCTACATGATGCTGATCGGTTCGGATAAACGCGAGGGCGATGATGAAGGCGGCGCCCGTTCCGACACGAACATCGTGGTGCGCGTCGACCCGGTCTCCAATCAGGCAACGCTCGTGTCCATCCCCCGCGACACCATGATCGATATCGATGGCTACGGCACGAACAAGTTCAACGCTGCATACAACTACGGCGGCGCTGCGGCAACCATCCGCGAGGCAACCCAGCTCACCGGCGTCAGCATCTCGCATTATGCCGAAGTCAGCTTCGATGAGCTGATCGACCTGGTCGACGCGGTCGGCGGCGTGGACGTTATGGTGGATGAGCGCATCGACGACACCGACGCCGACAACACCACCGATCACCCCGAGAACCCGCGCATCATCATCGAGGCAGGCGAGCAGCATCTTAACGGCGAGCAGGCTCTGGTGTTCGCTCGCAGCCGCGCTTACGTTGATGGCGACTTCACGCGTACGGCTAACCAACGCAAGCTTATCCAGGCTCTTGTGGACAAGGTGCTGGCGCTGCCCGTCACCGAATTGCCCGGCGTTATCCAGGCTGCAGCGAAGTGCGTCACCACGGATATGAAGGTGAGCGACATCGTTTCGCTGGCGCAGCAGTTCAAGGACGATGGCGATTTGGTCATGTATTCCGCAATGCTGCCTTCCATCACCGGCTACGTTGACGGCGTTTCTTACGTGTTCGCCGACGAGGATAAGGTCACCGAGATGATGAAGGTCGTCGATCAAGGCGGCGATCCCAGCGGTATCACCGGCTCTACCAGCAAGCTTGCGCAGAAATACGGTGCCGGGTCCTCTGCTGGCGGCCCTTCCTCGGGCGGTGCTGCCACGGGTAGCGGAATGTGTGCCGGCAATGATTACGGTACAGGCGGCACGTCCGCGTATGGCGGCGGTTACTCCGCAAGCAGTGCAGGGTCATCGGCCTACTATGGCGGTTCTACGGGCGGCGTTACGGGCGGCTATGCCGATACGTCGTCTAGCACGTCTGGCGCTGGAACGGGCGGGTATGCCGGCGCGGCGTCCACCGGCGGTTCCGCTAGCTCGTATGGCACCGGTGGTTACGCAACGGGTACGGGCACCGGTGCAAGCTCTGCCTATTAACGCTTCCGCCTATATGACGATAAAAAGGACGCAGCTGAGCGCTGCGTCCTTTTTGCTGTCCGACGAAAAGGGCTCGCAATCCAAATGGGATTGCGAGCCCTTGTGCGATCAACGGCGGATACCGGGTTATTGCTCGGTGGCGTATCCGTCGGGGTTCATGGACTGCCAACGCCAGCTGTCGGCGCACATGCGGTCAAGATCGTACTCGGCGACCCAGCCCAGCTCGGTGCGTGCCTTGTCGCAAGCGGCGTAGTTGGTGGCAACGTCGCCGGCACGGCGCGGTTTGATCTGATAGGGGATCTCGTGGCCGCAGGCCTTCTCGAACGCGCGCACGACATCGAGTACGCTCGAGCCCTTGCCGGTACCCAGGTTGAAGATGCCCACGCCGCGGCGGCTGCCGTCGGCTGCGGCTTCGCCTTCCAGCGACCCTAGGCCCAGCGCCTTGCCGGTGCCGACCTTGCCGCCCATCCACTCGAGCGCCGCCACATGACCGCGGGCCAGGTCGACCACGTGGATGTAGTCGCGCACGCCCGTGCCGTCCGGGGTGTCGTAGTCGTCGCCGAACACGCCGACGCACTCCAGCTTGCCCACGGCAACCTGGGCGACGTAGGGCAACAGGTTGTTCGGGATGCCCTTCGGGTCCTCGCCGATCAGGCCGCTTTCGTGGGCGCCGATGGGGTTGAAGTAGCGCAGCAGCACGACGTTCCACTCGTTGTCGCCCACGTACAGGTCGGTGAGCACCTGCTCGAGCATGCTCTTGGTCCATCCGTAGGGGTTGGTGCAGTCGTGCTTGGGGCATTCCTCGGTGATGGGGATGAATTCGGGCTCGCCGTATACCGTTGCGCTGCTGGAGAACACGATGTTCTTCACGCCATGGTTGCGCGCCACATCGCACAGCACCAGCGTACCGGCGATGTTGTTCCAGTAATACTCTAGCGGCTTCTGCACGCTTTCGCCCACTGCTTTGAAGCCGGCGAAGTGGATGATGGCGTCAACGTCGTTCTCGGCGAAGATGGCGTCAAGCGCCTCGCGATCCAAGATGTTCTGCTTATAGAAACGCAGCTGAGCGTTGTCGGCGTCGATCCCGCAGATCTTGCGGATGCGGTCGACGGCGGTCTGGCTGGAATTGCTCAGGTCGTCGACGATGACCACGCTATAGCCTCGCTGGATCAGCTCGACGCAGGTGTGGCTGCCGATGAACCCGGCACCGCCCGTGACCAGGATGCTCAGGTCCTTATGGTCTTTTGCCAGTCCCTTGTTTGCCATGAAAGCTCCTTATCCTTTGAGCAGGTTTTCCCTGTACGCGCGAACGCATTCTCGTGTGCTTCATGGTAGCAGCATGGCGGTCTCTTGCATGTAAAGAGTTCGAAAGTAACACGCATGTACGGCGCGGCAAAGGAGGCGACGTCGGTCAGTGCAAAAAGCCGAACGCTCGTAGCGGATTGTTAAAATTATCCTTGACTAAGGACAATAATTTGGTATTGTATTCTCAGTTGGAGATAACAATGCTTCGACATCTCCTCCCCCTCGTTTCACTCGTCTGATGCAAAGGCCGCCTCCCCCGCGGTCTTTCGTCATTTTCGGGGGCATTGGAGCGTGGAGGCGATGTCTGCTGCGCTCCCAGGTTTCAGCGAGGTGGGCGTTAGGCGATCGTTGACTCGCGGCTCGCGCAATCGTCTAGCGCGCTTATCCTCGCGTTTCCCCGAACTTTGGTAGCTTTTTCAGCAAAGCCCAGGCGATCTGCTTGTCTTGCGGCGTTTTCAGGAGGGATTCGAAGTCCAGAAACGATATAGCGGTGCGGCCAAGCGGCCGGGCCGCTTTCCCAGAGGGAAGGGCAAGGCGATATGCTTGTCCCAGGAGCGCGGAGCTTTTGCCGTCTGCGGCTACAATGCAAATCGGGTCCAATCCTTCGATCAGAACGAACAGGGCCTGCTGGTCAAGGCCGTCGGATACAACGTACGTGCATGCGTCGCGTCCGTATCTCAAAGCCGCCAAGGAGCTGTCCAGCGCTTTCGCCGCTGCTTCCGACGGCGGTTCCGAGCTGATGACGCAGCATAGCCCGGCATGGGCCCCGCTCATATACTGGCCGAACAACTCCCAAGTTTCGTCCAATGCGACCTCGTATTTGTTACCGCTCATAGTTTTTTTCACACCCGCTCTTGCCCTTGAAACGCGTTCGCCGTATAACCGAATCATACCAAGAACGCAAGGAGCCGCGAACGGCGCGAAGGCGTTGTCGCGGAAACGAAGGAGGACGTTATGTGCACTAACGGCATCAACACCGGTCAATTCGAGATGATGATCGAGCAGATCGACGATCATTTGAAGCTTGAGCGCCGTTGGGCCCATACGCTGGGCCACAAAGCAGGCGACGCCGGCTATGAGAACGTTTCCAAGAAGCTGCACGAGGCACAGGCGCTCATCGACGACGTGCGCGCGCTGCTCGACGAGGCGAAGGATGCGCTGGAAGACGACGCCGAGGCTGCCGGCGGCGTAACGGTGGAGCTGGTGTAGCCCGTCATGGCGAACGACCTGATGCGGTTCTCGGTCGCCATGCCCGAGGACCTGCTGGTGAGCTTCGACCGCTTGGTGTCGCGGCGGGGATTGGCGAAGAACCGCAGCGAAGTGGTTCGAGACCTTGTCCGCGATGCGCTGGTGGAGGACGAGTGCGCGATGCCCGGTGTCGAGGTCGCCGGTTCTTTAACCATCGTGTTCGATCACCATGCCAACGACCTGCAGGAAAAGCTGCATGCCATCCAGCACGAGTACTTCGGCAACATCGTGTCGTCCATGCATGTGCACCTTGATGAGCGCATGTGCTTGGAGGTCATCGTGTTGCGCGGTCATACGGAGCTGGTTCAGAGCATCGCGAACCTCATCCTCGGAACCAAGGGCGTGCAAAACGGCAAGCTCGTGCTCACCGTTGCGGAACACCGCCACGAACACCGTTAAGCGATGATCGGCCGTGCGGATTGAACGCCGTGCGGCCGCTTGCATATATAAGGAGCAATGTAATGGATACTACGGTCATGCTCGGCCATGGCAGCGGCGGCACCATGATGAAGCGCATCATCGACGAGGTGTTCTTCGCTGCTTATGCGGGCGAAGAGCTTTTGCGGGGCGACGATGCGGCGGTTCTGCCCGCGCCGGCGCAAGGCGAGCGCCTGGCGTTTTCCACGGATAGCTTCGTGGTCACGCCGCATTTCTTCCCGGGCGGCGATATCGGACGGTTGGCCGTATGCGGCACTGTGAACGACGTTGCCACCAGCGGGGCCACCCCGCGCTATCTGAGCTGCGGCTTTGTGCTGGAAGAGGGCTTTCCCATCGAGGATCTCAAGCGCATTTGCGCCAGCATGGCCGAAGTGGCGAAGGAAGCCGGCGTGCACCTGGTCACGGGCGATACCAAGGTGGTTAACCGCGGCCACGGCGACGGCGTGTACATCAACACCGCGGGCATCGGCACGCTGCGCGAAGGCGTGAACCTGGGCGGCGCGCAATGCAAGCCAGGCGATAAGGTGCTGGTCAGCGGCACGCTAGGCGATCATGGCATCACCATCATGAGCTGCCGCGAGTCGCTGTCGTTCAAGGCCGACCTGCAAAGCGATGCCGCACCTTTGAACCACCTCATCGCCGAGGTGCTTGCCGCGGCGCCGGGCACGCGATGCTTCCGCGATCCCACGCGCGGCGGCCTGGCTTCCACGCTCAACGAGTTGGCATCGCAGTCCGGCACCGACATCACGGTTGAAGAGGACGCCGTTCCCGTGAAGCCCGCCGTGCAAGGCGCGTGCGATATGCTCGGCTACGACGTGTTGCAGGTGGCAAACGAGGGCAAGATGGTGTGCGTTGTCGCGCCCGAGGATGCCGAAGCGGCGCTTGCGGCCATGCGCGCGAATAAATACGGAGCCGATGCGGCCATCATCGGCGAAGTGTCCGAAGCGCAGCCCGATCGCGGTTCGAAGGTCTTCCTGCGTACCGCCTTCGGCGGTACGCGCATCCTGGATATGCTGGTGGGCGAGCAGCTGCCGCGTATCTGCTAGGAGCATCCGGGAACCACCGGTTTGCTTCGCCCCGTTTCCTTTTCAGGAAGCGGGGCGTTTGACTTCCTGGCAGGAAAATCCGGAGTCGAGGCGGTTACGGCATGTGCGGAACGTCGTTGCGAAAGCGTCGTCATAACCGCTCCCCGGGTATTTTCCTGATTCGTATTGCAATCATCGGCAGTAGTGGTATTGTGCCTGCATTGCTTAATTGGGGTATGACCCGGTAGCGTTTCGCCGGGGCTTATAGACGAGAAGGAGTTACCATGGCACATCCGGTTATTGTGGCTGACGAGTGCATCGGCTGCGGCATTTGCGTTGACGCCTGCCCGCAGGAGGTCCTGGAGGTCAACGGTGGCGTTGTCGAGGCTGTGAACGAGGAGAACTGCATCGCTTGCGGCGACTGCGTCGAGGAGTGCCCCATGGGCGCCATCTCCGAGGTCGTCGAAGAGTAACCTCTGCGTCGTTGATCGCATTGAACGAGGCCCTTGCCTATATATAGGCAAGGGCCTCGTTGCGTATACGGGCATGGCAGGATTAGGACGGAGCCGAGTTATGAAACCGGCGTCGTAAAGAGGGGAAGGCGCCGTCGACGCCAGATTTCGAATAGGTGCTGAATCTCGCGTAAAACGCCTTTCTCGAGCTTATTTCGTAGCGACTGGGATCTATCAAGCCGCATTACATTCGCAGTTAAGCCGATATTCGACGTTTGGAATAGCGCCATTCTCTAGATACGGCCGCAGTTTTCCCAGTTCAAATGCTTGATAGCATAAACTTAATCTATCTGACATTTTGGTGTTGACAAAACGTAAAGTTATATTTCGCAAATAACTTGACACGCATAGACTTAGATTTTATAGTACGAATCGTTGGAAAAAGGCTAAGCCCCTAGAGCCTAGCCGCAGTACCTGATTTCGGTTACATAACTCCAAGTGAGAGGAAGCAATCATATGAGCAAGATTCTGGGCATCGACCTTGGCACCACCAATTCCGCCATGGCCGTCATGGAGGGTTCCGAGCCCGAGATCCTCGTGAACGCCGAGGGCGACCGCACCACCCCGTCCGTCGAGGGCTTCCGCAAGGACGGCGAGCGCGTGGTCGGCAAGGCCGCTAAGAACCAGGCCGTCACCAACCCTGAGAACACCGTCTCCTCCGTCAAGCGCTTCATCGGCCGCTCTTTCGCCGAAACCCAGGCAGAGCAGGCGAAGGTCAGCTACAAGGTGCAGGCAGGCAAGGACGGCCGCACCGTCGTCGACATCGACGGTAAGGACTACACGCCCGAGGAAATCTCCGCAATGGTCCTGCAGAAGCTGAAGAACGACGCTGAGAAGCAGGTCGGCTCGCCCATCACGCAGGCCGTCATCACCGTCCCGGCATACTTCAACGACGCTCAGCGTCAGGCCACCAAGGACGCCGGCAAGATCGCCGGCCTCGAGGTCCTGCGCATCATCAACGAGCCTACGGCAGCTGCTCTGGCATACGGCCTCGACAAGACGAACAAGGACGAGAAGATCCTCGTGTTCGACCTGGGCGGCGGCACGTTCGACGTGTCCATCCTGGAACTTGGCGACGGCGTCTTCGAGGTTGCCGCTACTGCAGGTGACAACCAGCTGGGCGGCGACGACTGGGATCACCGCGTCATCGATTGGCTGGCCGACAAGTTCGCAAAGGACAACGGCGGTATTGACCTGCGCAAGGATAAGATGGCCCTGCAGCGTCTGAAGGAAGCAGCCGAGAAGGCCAAGATGGAGCTGTCCAGCACCACGCAGGCCAATATCAACCTGCCGTTCATCACCGCTGATGCCACCGGCCCGAAGCACCTGGACTACACGCTTACCCGTGCCGAGTTCGAGTCCATCACCAAGGACCTGCTGGATCGTTGCCGCAAGCCCGTCGAGCAGGCGCTGAGCGATGCCGGCATGTCCCAGGGCGAGATCGACGAGGTCATCCTCGTCGGCGGCTCCACCCGTATGCCCGCCGTGCAGGAACTGGTGAAGCGCATGACCGGCAAGCAGCCGAACATGTCCGTGAACCCGGACGAGGTCGTTGCTATGGGCGCTGCCGTCCAGGGCGGCGTGCTCGCCGGCGACGTCGAGGGCATCCTGCTGCTGGACGTCACGCCCCTGTCCCTGGGCGTGGAGACCATGGGCGGCATCATGACGAAGATGATCGACCGTAACACCACCATCCCCACCCGCAAGACCGAGGTGTACTCCACGGCAGCTGACAACCAGACCTCCGTTGAGATCCACGTGCTGCAGGGCGAGCGTCAGATGGCCAAGGACAACAAGACGCTGGGCAAGTTCCAGCTGACCGGCATCCCGGCTGCCCGCCGCGGCGTGCCGCAAATCGAGGTCACGTTCGATATCGACGCCAACGGCATCGTGAACGTTTCCGCTAAGGACCTGGGCACCGGCAAGCAGCAGCAGATCA
>URQU01000028.1 GCA_900550055.1 uncultured Coriobacteriaceae bacterium
CCCGGCGCAGCTTTCCGGCGGCGAGCAGCAGCGCGTGGCCATTGCCCGAGCGCTTGCTAAAAATCCCAAGCTGTTGTTGTGCGACGAGCCCACCGGCGCTTTGGACTACAAAACGGGCAAGGCTATCTTGAAGTTGCTGCAGGACACGTGCCGCGCCACGGGCAAGACGGTGGTGCTTATTACCCACAACTCGGCATTTGCCGACATAGCCGATCGCGTCATCCATGTGCGTGAAGGCCGCGTTGCAAGCTGCTCCATCAACCCGCATCCCGGCAACGCCGAAGATTTGGAGTGGTAGCCATGGGAGCCTTTCGTAAAGAGGTTCTGCGCTCCATCACGCATTCGTGGGGGAGGTTCCTCGCCATCGCCGTGATGGCGGCGCTCGGCTGCGGTTTCTACGCCGGCTTGCGCATGACCGGCCCCGATATGCGTTTAGCGGGAGACGAATACTACGACGCCACCGAGTTTTGCGATCTTCGCGTGGTGTCGTCGCTCGGCATGTCCGATGAGCAGGTCGACATGCTGCGCGGCGTTGAAGGCGTTTCAGGGGTCATGCCCGCGTATGAGGCCGATGCGATATCCCAGCTGGCGGGTGTGCAGTACACGCTTCGCTATCATTCGCTTGACGTGGACGCTGCGAAGGCGAGCAGTTGCGACGATGACATGCATGTGCGATCGGACGATGCCGACTACGTGAACCGGCCCATCTTGGTGGAGGGCAGGTGGCCGGAATCCGATGATGAATGCCTGCTTTCCGTCGACAACGTGTGGACGTCCCCGGTTCACATCGGCGACACCGTTGAGCTGCTCGAGGGCACGCAGGACCTGGATGGCGTGTTCACCACCTGCACCTTCACCGTCACGGGTTTCGTGCGGTCCTCGTATTACACGTGCACTACCAATACCGGCGGCACGTCTTTGGGGTCGGGCGAGCTTTCGTCCTTCGTCTTCGTGCCCGAAGGGGCGTTTGCGGCCGATTATCCCTTTACGGAAGCGTTCCTCACCGTCGACGGGGCGGCTGGGGAAACGTGGCCCGAGGATGCGTACCAGCAGCGAGTGGACGCGGTGTCGCAGCGGTTGAACGACCTTGCGCCGCAACTGTCCGCATCGCGCATCGAGCAGCTGCAGCGCGATGCGCAGGCAGAGCTCGACGATAAGCGCGCGGAATTCGAGCGCGAGAAGGCGGATGCCGTCGCGCAGATGGACGATGCCCAAGCGCAGCTCGACGATGCGAGCGCCCAGCTTGATAGCGCCGCGGCGCAGCTTTCCTCGGCGGCCCAGCAGCTCTCCAGCAGCCAGGCGCAGCTTGCCCAGGGCGAAGCGGAGCTTGCCAGCGGTCGCGCTCAGCATGATAGCGGCACGGCCCAGCTAGCCGAGCAGCGCGAACAAGCACAGGCGGCCATAGCGCAAGCGCAGGCCCAGCTCGATGCCGCTCAAGCGCAGTATGACCAGGCCATGGCGCAGCGCAGCCAGCTTGAGGCACAACTGGAGCAAGCCCGTGCGGCGCAGCTGGCCGATGTCGCCGCGCAGCTGGAGGCCGCTATCGCGCAGATCGATGCGCAAACCGCAGGCGCGCCCGATCAGCTGGCAGCTGGGAAGGCCCAGCTCGATACGCAGCGCGAGCAGGCTGCCGCTCAGCTTTCCGCGGCGCAGGCTCAGCTTGACAGCGCGCAGGCCCAGCTCGACGACGCCGCGGCTCGTTTGGCGTCTGGTCGTGCGCAGTACGCTGCTGGACAGCAAAGCTATGCGCAGGGTCGCGCCGAATACGAAAGCGGCTTAGCCGAACAGCGAAGCGGGCAGGCGGAGCTTGACGAGAAGCGTGCTGAGGCTCAGCAGCGCTTCGCCGATGCCGAGCAGCAGCTTGCCGATGCGCAGGCCGAAATCGACGCCATCGCCGACAAGGACGCCAGCGTGTACGTGCTCGATCGCTCGAAGAACCTGGGCGCGGAAAGCTTCCGCAGCGATGCCGGGCGCATGGACCAGATAGCAGCGGTGTTCCCGCTCATGTTCTTCTTGGTTGCCGCATTGGTGTCGCTTACCACCATGACCCGCATGGTTGAGGAGGAGCGCGTGCTCATCGGCACGTACAAGGCGCTGGGCTATTCAAATGCACGAATCACGTCGAAGTACCTCATCTATGCGGTGGTGGCATCGGGCGTGGGCGCGGCCGTGGGCATCGCGCTGCTTTCCCAGTTCCTGCCGTGGTTCATCATGAACGCGTATTCCATCATGTATATGGTGCCTTGCATGCCCACCCCGGTGAACCCGGGCGTGGCCGCAAGCGCCGCCGGCTTGGGCGTGGGCATTACCGTGGCTGCAACGTGGTTCGCCGCAGCGGCCACCCTGCGCGAGTGCCCAGCCTCGTTGATGTTGCCGCGCGCCCCGAAGGCGGGCAAGCGCATCTTGCTCGAGCGCATCCGCCCGCTGTGGAGCAGGATGACGTTCAGCTGGAAGGTGACGGCGCGTAACCTGTTCCGCTACAAGCGTCGCTTTTTCATGGCCATCATCGGCATCGCCGGTTGCACTGCGCTGCTGCTCACGGGCCTGGGGCTGCAAAACGCCATCAACGACATCATCGATAAACAGTATGGCGAAGTGTATAGCTTCAACACCATCGTCCGCATGGATGGCGACGAGGCCGACCAGGCTGCAAAGGATGCGGTTTCGGCTGCGGTCAGTTCGGACGGCCAGGAATTCGCCTGGGTTTCCACTGAGAACAAGATCGCCTGCGCTCCCGACGGCGACGCCGAGCATCGCCTGGAGCTGGTGTGCGCCCAAGACGCTCAGCAGCTGCAGCGTTTCGTGCAGATGCGCGAACGCGAAGGCGGTCGGCCTCTCACGCTCGATGACGGCGGCGCCATCATCAGCGAGAAGCTTGCGAGCCAACTGGGGATTTCGGTGGGCGATACGCTGACGCTTTACGACGAGGACGACATCGGCAACCTGGTAGGAGATGGGCACACGGTGACCGTCGCCGGCATCATGGAGAACTATGTGGCGCAGTACGTCTACGTCACCGCCGACGTATACGAGCAGACAATGGGCAAGCCGGCGGATTTCGCCACCGTGTATGCCGACCTTGGCGAAGGCGTCGACCGTGATGCGTTCTCCGACCAGCTGCTTTCCATGGACGGCGTGAAAACCGTCACCTATAGCGATGAGACCATAGCCAGCTATCGCACCATGCTCAAGACGGTCGACAGCGTGGTGGTGGTGCTTGTGGTCGCAGCGGCGCTGCTGGCGTTCGTGGTGCTGTACAACCTCACGAACATCAACATCACCGAACGCGCCCGCGAGATCGCCACGCTCAAAGTGCTCGGCTTCACCTCGCGCGAGGTGGATGCGTACATCTTCCGCGAAATCATCCTGCTGTCGGTGATCGGCGCCGCTATCGGCCTGGTGCTCGGCGTGTTCATGGAAGGCTTCGTCATCACCACCGCAGAGGTCGATCAGGTCATGTTCGGCCGCGACATCCATGCGGCAAGCTTCGCCATCGCGTTCGCGCTCACCATGGTGTTCTCGGGCATCGTGGCACTTGCCATGCGCGGCAAGCTGCGCCGCATCGACATGGTGGAAAGCCTGAAGTCCAACGAGTAAGGCCCGCCGCAGTCGATTTCGCTATCCGATCATGCGGGGCTTGCGCGGGGCTGTTGGAAGAAGCCGAAAGGCAGAAGGTTTTTTGCTGCAATGAAGGGGACCCCGGTGGCGCGCCTGCGTCTTTCCGTCCCCCGCATGAGCCGTCCATTGCGTCTGCGTGATTTGCGTTAAAATAGGCCGTACCGCTTTGTTTCAAACAAGAAGGGGACACCCAATGAAGGTTACCGAAAAGAAGAATCCCGACGGCACCATCGAGCTGACCGCCGTTGCAGCCACGGCAGAGGTCGCCCAGGCGTTCAACGTCGCCCATCACTCGTTCCTGGCGAACATGGGCCTGCAGGTCGGTCCGACCCAGACGCCCGCGCAGGTTGCCGAGGAAGAGCTGGGCATCGTGAACCTCGATGCGGTCTCGCAGCAGCTCGCCGTCGATTACCTTGTGCCGTTCGCCGTCGACAAGCGCAATCTGTGCCCGGCGTTTCCGCCCAAGCCGGTTATCAACCAGATGATCAAGCGCGGCGAGCCGTTCGAGTTCCAGCTGATCGTCACGCCCAAGCCCGATTACGAGCTGACCAGCTACGAGCCGGTTTCCATCACCGTGCCGGCGTTCAAGTTCGACGAGGCCATGGTCGACGAGCAGCTGCGCATGGTGCTCGAAAGCTATGCTTCGTATGTGCGTTGCGATCCCCATCCGCTCGGCGAAAACGATGCCGCGCGCATCAAGGTGGAGGCAACGCAGGGCGGCAAGCCCCACAAGAACCTGTCCACGGATGGCCGCACGTACATCATGGGCATGAACCTGCTGCCCGAGGGCTTCGAGAAGAACCTTCTCGGCATGACCGAGGGCGACAGCAAGTCCTTCAGCTTCGATATCCCCGGCGCCGAGGAGGGAGCCGATCCCATCGAGTGCACCGTCACAGTCTTGGAGTGCCAGTGCAAGAAGGTCCCCGAGCTGACCGACGAGTGGGTTGAGCAGAACATCCCGATGCTGAACAATGCGGAAGCGCTGCGAGCCTCCATTCGTGAGGCCCTGCTTGCCCAGCAGCAGGCGCAGTACCGTGAAATGCAGCTGTCCATGGTGGCCGATGAGCTGGCTCGTCGCTTCGAGGGCGCGATCGCTGACGAGGTGTACGAATCCATGCGCGACACGCTCATGCAAAACGTCAAGGGTTCGCTTGCCCAGCAGGGCCTGCAGTTCGATGAGTTCGTGGCCATGCAGGGCGGCATCCAGCAGTTCAGCATGATGCTCATGGTGCAGGCACGTCAGATGCTCGTGCAGGGCTATGCGCTCGATGCGCTGTTCCGTCACGAGAAGATGACGCTCGACGACGAGGACATCATGGCTGCCTGCCGCGCCATGAACCCTGCCGACCCCACCACGGCACGTCGTCAGATGGAGGGCAACGGCCAGGCGTTCGTCCTGCGCGAGACCGCAGGCCGCCTGAAGGCAAACCGTTGGCTGCTCGAGCACGCCGACATCACCATTTCCGACGAGCAGCCCGAGGCCGAGAAGGCCGAGTAGGCGAAAAGCCGCTCGTAGCCAGGGCTGGGGAAGCCTGAGCCGCCTGCTGTGGTATGCCGTTGCCAGGAGATTTCCTTCTTGGAGCCCCTTTCGCGGAAAACATGTGAACGCCACGCGCGAACGTCATCGCGCGTGGCGTTTTCCGTGCTATAATGCAAAGGCTTGTCTTCCGCCTTGGTCGGAAACCAAGGCACGGTAAAAGGAGTACCAGACTATGAAACAAGGAATCCATCCGGAGTACGTGGAGTGCACCGTCAAGTGCAGCTGCGGCAACACCTTCACCACCCGCTCGACGAAGTCCGAGCTGAAGGTCGACATCTGCAACGTGTGCCACCCGTTCTACACCGGCCAGCAGCGCTTCGTCGACACCGGCGGACGCGTCCAGCGCTTCGCCGACAAGTTCGGTTCCGCCAAGGAGCAGGTGGCTGCTCGCGAGGCCGCCAAGAAGGCCGAGCGCGCCGCTAAGGCTGCCGAGATCGAGGCCGCCAAGAAGGCCGAGCGCGAGGCTAAGGCCGCCGCTAAGGCCAAGCGTGCCGAGGAGTTCGCCAAGAAGGCTGCTGCCGAGGCTGAGAAGGCTGCCGAGATCGAGGCCGCTACCGCCGCTGCCGAGGCCGTCGAGGCTCCCGCAGAGGCCGAGGTTGAGGCTGTTGCCGAGACCGCTGCCGAATAGCACTACAGCATCAAGCACAAAAAGCACTGCACAAAAAGCAACAGGAAGGCCCGCGAAAGCGGGTTTTCCTGCATTTCAGGCCCGTTGCGGTAATGCAGCATATCGGTAACGCTTCGCTTTCGCGGTGTAATAGGGGGCGATGCTCGGCGTATAGTCAAATGGGAAGTGACGCTGAGCTGCATTTGCTTGCAGCGGACACCTCTCCCACTTTGCCCTTCGATTCGCTGCTATGAACGTGATAAACTTTCATTAATAGGAAGCGATATCAATAACTACACCTTATGTAAAGGTAAGAGCAAGGAGGCTCCTATGTTCGACAAGAAGGCGTTCCATTCGCTTAGCTACGGTATGTACGTTATCGGCACGCGCTTCGATAACAAGGACTACGGGTGCGTTGCCAATACGTTTGCTCAGGTTACTTCGTCTCCCTTGCAGGTCAACGTGGCGCTGAACAAGGAAAACGCTACGACCGAGGCGGTTCGTCAAGCTGGTTGTTTCACGGCATCCTGCTTGTCCGAGCAGGCGGATATGCAGTTGATCGGAACGTTCGGTTTCCATACGTCCACCGAGCTTGATAAATTCGCGCAGCATGCAAGCGCCCGTGATGAATCCGGCTTGCCCTATGTGGCCGAGCAATGTTGCGCTTGGTTCTCCGCGAAGGTGGTCTCGGAGCTCGACCTGGGTACGCATGTGCTGTTCGTGGGGGAGGTTGAGGAATGCGCCAAGGTCGCCGATGCGGCTGCTCCCATGACGTATGCGTTCTATCATCAGGTCAAGGGCGGCAAGACGCCTCCTAAGGCTTCCAGCTATCTGGGTGAAGAACAACCTGCCGCCGCGCCCGCTGAATCGACCGTCGCTGTGCTGCCTAAGATTGCCTGGCGTTGCACCATCTGCGGGCATATGGAGTACGTCGATGAGCTTCCCGATGATTTTGTCTGCCCGGTGTGCGGTGTCGGCAAGGAATTCTTCGAGCGGGTGGAGCTCTAAGGGATTAAGGCAGACTGACGGTTTTCTTGTTCGGTGAATGCCGCTGGCTTGGATATGGCTCGCGGCGCATTGTGCAGGATTCGTTCGGAAAGGGTGCTCGCACCTGCTATTGCAAAAAGGCTCGCAAGCCGAATCACGGCTTGCGAGCCTTGCATGGTTTTGGGCGAATGCTTGCGAGCTAAAAGAACACCTTCGCCGCATGGTTGTAAAACCCTTCGTCCTTATAGCGCAGAAGCGTGGTGGGCACGTCGCCTCGGCGCACATACAGGCGTCGAAGAGGGCGGTCGAGTTCCACCAGCTCGCCGTCTATGAACAAGGTGGCATCGCGATCGTCTTTGTTCTCCGACAGGTCCATTTCCACCACATCGGATGGCGCCGTGACCACGGCGCGGGAGTGCAGCGTGTGAGGCGCGATGGGCACGGCCACCAAACCCGTGAAGCCGGGTGCCACCAGCGGCCCGCCTGCAGACAGCGCATAGGCCGTGGAACCCGTTGCGCTTGCCACCACCAGGCCATCGCCGCGCATGTTCGCCAAATGCGATCCTGACACACCCAGGCCGAAATCGATGATGCGCCCATTTGCGCCGCGGGTGACGGCAACCTCGTTCAGGGCGAAGAACTCGCGGGGCTCGTCGGGCTCCTCGCCGGCTCCGTCATCTGCGAAGGGATCGGCTTCGCCTTCGCAGACGACTCGGATATCCAGGTTGGTGCGCACTTCGTGGGTTGCGTCACCCGAAAGCGCCGCAACCAGCGGCTCCATCACGCCCGATTCGTTCGGGTTCGCCAAAAAGCCCAGGCGCCCATAATTGATGCCCAGGATAGGCGTGCCATGAAAGCCCACCTGACGCGCCGTGCGCAGGATGGTGCCATCCCCGCCTAGGGCCACCGCCATATCCACGCCATGCTCGAACAGCTCGGAAAGCTCGGGCGCTGCCAGGGGGGAGGCAAGGTTCGAGGAGTCGATCACGGTATAGTCGATTCCTTGCGTGGCCAGGTACGTTACCAGCAGCAACGATGCATCGATCGCCTGTGAGTTGGAATTATTACGCACGATGAGGATGTGCATGCGGGGCCTCTTTCCGTGTTTGCTATGATGAGCAATCATACCATCACGAGAAAGCGCATTTTCATGTCCGACAAGCTCGCACGAGCTCGACACACTCATTCTGCCGATCTCGCGGCTTCTGCCGCTTCCCCGCAAAACCAAACTTCAATGCAAGACGCCGAATCCAGGCCCGGAGAGCCTTGCCCTTCTCAGTGCGGCGCCGACCAAGGCTCCACTGCCGCTATCGGCGGGTCTGCGGCTCTTATCAGCATTTGCACCATCATCTCCCGCATCACTGGTTTTGCGCGTACTTGGGCCATGGCCTTCGCGCTTGGCTCCACGCTGCTGTCAAGTTCTTATCAGGTGGCTAACAATCTTCCCAATCAGCTTTACGAGCTGGTGTGCGGCGGAATGATCGTCACCGCGTTTTTGCCGGTATACGTTTCGGTGAAGAAGAAGCTAGGGCAGCGTGCGGGTAACGAGTATGCTTCGAACCTGTTGACGTTGGTGGTGTTGCTGCTCGGTGCGGTATCGCTTTTGTGCATGTTGTTCCCTTCAGCGGTCATCTACACGCAAAGCTTCTATTCCGATCAATCGCAGATGGCAACCTCGGTGTTCTTCTTCCAGTTCTTCGCCATACAAATCGTTTTCTATGGGTGTTCGGCCATTGTGTCGGGCTTGCTCAACGCCAGCCGCGACTACCTGTGGTCTTCCATCGCTCCAGTGGCGAACAACCTCATCGTCATCGTTACGTTCCTGGCGTACTCGTTCGTGGCACCCCATGATCCGGAACTTGCACTGTATATCATTGCCATCGGCAATCCTGCCGGCGTGTTCATTCAGATGGCAATCCAGCTGCCCGCGCTCAAGCGCAACGGCATTCGCATCCGCCCGCGCGTGAATCTGCGCGACCCTGCGCTTCGCGAGACGTTGGGTATCGGTGTGCCGGCTGTGCTTGTCATGTTGTGCTCATTCGCCATCGTGTCGGTGCAGAACGCCGCTTCTTACAACTTCGCCGATAACGGCCCTTCCATCCTGGCATACGCGCGCCTGTGGTTCACGCTGCCGTATTCTTTCTTGGCGGTGCCTATCACCACTGCCATGTTCACCGAGCTTTCCGATATGCAGGCGGAAGGGAATATGGAGGGCGTTAAGCGCGGTATCGTTTCGGGCACCAATCAGATCCTGTTCTTCATGATTCCGTTTGCCATGTATTTGGCCGTGTTCAGTATGCCGCTGGTCACTCTGTACCATGCCGGTGCGTTCACCATGGAAAACGTGTCCGCTATTGCAACGTACCTTGCTGTGTGGGCTGTTGCGCTGCCTTTGTACGGTGTTAACACGTACTTGCAGAAGACGTTTTCCAGTTTGCGCCGCATGGGGGTCTTTGCGGCATTCAATTTCGTTGCCGGCGGTGTTCAAATCGGTCTGACCATGTTCGCCGCCAGCCACGCCGATGTCATGCCCATCAGCTCCATCGCCGTTGCCGAGGCGCTATTCTATTTGGTTTTGGATGTTTGCCTGTTCGGGTATCTTCGACGCATTTTAGGACCGTTCGGTTTGCGCTCTGTGGTGCGCGCTTTGGCTACGGCCGTATTGCTCGGCGGTGCCGGTGCCGCTGCCGGCGGTGCCGTGCTGTGGCTGCTGCAGGTGCTGGTTTCCCCGCTTTCGGGTTCCATCGTGCAGGCGTTGGCGTATGTCGCGGCTGGCGGGCTGGTTGCTTTGGCGGTCACGTTCGTGCCGGCTTGCAAGCTCAATGTGCCTGAGGCGGCCTTCGTCAACACCATCGTTCGCAAGATCGGCGGGAAGCTGGGCCGCTAGGTATCGCGCCTTTGATAGGGCGTACGCTGTCCTTGCTGCTTTTTGAATCCTATGAGTCTTAACGTGCCCTGCGCTCTTCAAGAGCGTAGGGCACGTTCTTTTGGTCCTGGATTGCCTTGTCTCGCGTTCCCTGTGTTTCGTTTGAAGTGCGCTTCAGGTTGGCTGTAAGCCTTTGTTCGTGTTGCTTTGCTTGGGTTCTGACGCGCTCTGGCGTCATGTTTTCCGGTCCTACTTCGATGGGGTCTCCCGCTGGTCAGCCAGGAAGCAGTTGCTCTCCTCAGGGCTGCTGATTGAGGCCCGCCGGCGATTCTGCAGCATGGTCGCGCGAGGCGCCCTCCGTCGCTGATTCTTTGCTTGCTGGCTGCTCGGTTATTTCCACTGTCTTTGGCTGCCATCTCTCTGCATAAAGGCCCATGCTGCTGTTTCTCATTGCAATCGTATCCCATTGTGCGTCTCTGCAGCTGCATATTGTTTTGACTGCCGGTCCTCGGCACCGTTATCCCTTTCGTTTATCTGCTTGTTTCGAGATGCCCTCTAGAACCCGCTGTAAGGGGATTTTCAGGCTAACTAGTGATTTATCTGGGCTAAATAGGAAAAAACGATGCTGGCATGGTATCCACAGGAATAACCGATATACACCAGGTAAAGTACGAGTTTGGCAAGCAATCGGCTGAAATCGTTTGCGTCGCATACGACACTGCAAAACGCCTTCGAGCGTGCCCTTATCCGGAAGCGTTTCGTTGCGCGTGAGCGTTGGCTCCAAACGAAAAACGCCCCGCGAGCAACCTCGCGGGGCGTAAGTACCTTGACGATAAGCGTCAAGCAAATATGTAGCTAGTCCCTACTTGTGGAAGTACCTGCGCTGCTCGTATTTCGGTTCGCAGCAGATGTTGATGCCGAGCGTGCGGTAGAGCTTCTCATCGGTGGGGCTCAAGATCACGCTGAAGAACGCATCGCAGCCGCGCAGCTGATCGGCTGCATCCACCAGCTGCTTGGCAACCGGATCGGTGGCGCTGGACACGGAAAGCGCCAGCAGCGTCTCGTCGGAATGCAGGCGCGGGTTCTTCGCGTGCAGCGTGGAGGTCTTCAAATCGCAGATGGGCTCGATGACCTCATCGGAGATGACGAACAGATCCTCGTCGACGCCCGCCACGCCCTTGAGCGCGTTCATCAGCAGCGAGGATGCCGCGCCCAGCAAATCGGACGTCTTGCCGGTGACCACGCGGCCGTCGGGCAGCACCATGGCGCCAGCCGGAGCGCCGGTCGCCTCGGCCTTCAGCAAAGCGGCAGAACGCGCGGGCGAGAAGTTCGTGTCCACGCCCACCTGGTTCATCAGCAGCTCAAGATGCTCAACGTATTCGTGATGCAAACCGGTGCGGCGCTCGTCGACCGCGGCCTGGAAGTAGCGGCGCACGATCTCCATCTTGGCGGCCTCGCGCACGGCATCATCGTCGACGATGGCCATGCCCGCCATGTTCACGCCCATATCGGTGGGGGACTGGTAGGGGCTGGTGCCCAGGATGCGCTCCATCATGGCCTTGAGCACGGGGAATATCTCGACGTCGCGGTTGTAGTTGACGGTGGTTTCGCCGTACGCCTCAAGATGGAAGGGATCGATGGTATTGGCGTCGTCCAAGTCTACGGTTGCGGCCTCGTAAGCCACATTCACCGGGTGCTTGAGCGGAAGGTTCCAAATGGGGAAGGTTTCGTACTTCGCATAGCCCGCCTCGATGCCGCGCTCGTGCTCGTGGTAGAGCTGGGAGAGGCATGTGGCCATCTTGCCCGAGCCGGGGCCGGGGGCGGTGACAACCACCAAGGGGTGCGTGGTTTCAACGAACTCGTTTTTGCCGTAGCCCTCCGACGAAACGATGCGCGCGGTGTCGTAAGGGTATCCGGCGATGGGGTAGTGCAGGTAGCTTTTGACGCCCAGGCTGTCCAGGCGATGGCGGAAGGCCAGCGCGTTGGGCTGATTCTCGAAGCGGGTGATCACCACGCCGGCCGTGGCGAAGCCCATGGAGCGGAAGATGTCCAGCAGGCGCAGAACGTCCTCGTCGTAGGTGATGCCCAGATCGCCGCGCACCTTGCTCTTCTCGATATCGTTGGCGTTGATGGCGATGATGATCTCAACGTCCTCGGCCATCTGCTGCAGCATGCGGATCTTGCTGTCGGGCTGGAATCCCGGCAGCACGCGCGAGGCATGGTAGTCATCGAACAGCTTGCCGCCGAACTCCAGATACAGCTTGCCGCCGAACTGGCCGATCCTCTCGCGGATATGCTCAGCCTGCAAAGCCAGGTATTTATCGTTATCGAAACCGATGCGCATGGGCGCAACCCCTTTCCATGACAGTAGGTTTAACCGAACCAGTATAGAGCTCGCGTGCATGCGCGTGAAGCCAAGCGCCCATCCACACGCGAAAAGCGGACGAAGGCACCCATGCCGTCCATCTCGTTTCGGTTTCGTTTCCCCTCTGTTAAAAGGCTAGTGCAGCGCTGGGGAAGAAGTTGCGCGGCGCGTACAATAAGCAAACGTTTGGAGTTTGCCGCTGGCGTGCTGCAGGCGTATCAGCCTGGGTGAAGCGCGATCGGCGGTGGGGAAATACACCGGTTTTAAGCGCGAAGGAGAACCATGGCGAAGCATATTTTCGTAACCGGCGGCGTCGTGTCATCGTTGGGTAAGGGCATCACGGCCGCCTCTCTGGGGCATTTGCTGAAGGCCCGCGGCTACAAGGTGACCATGCAGAAGATGGATCCGTATCTGAACGTGGATCCGGGAACCATGAGCCCGTTTCAGCACGGCGAGGTCTTCGTCACCGAAGACGGTCACGAAGGTGACCTTGACCTGGGGCATTACGAACGTTTCATCGACGAGAACCTTTCCCGCGAATCGAACTTCACGCAGGGTTCCATTTACAAAACCCTCATCGCCCGCGAGCGCCGCGGCGATTTCCTCGGCGGCACCGTGCAGGTGATCCCGCACGTGACCGAGGCAATCAAGGAGCGTCTGCGCCGTATTGCCGACCAGTCCGGCGCCGACATCGTGATCTCCGAGATCGGCGGCACCATCGGCGACATCGAGTCCCAGCCCTTCATAGAAGCTGCGCGCCAGTTCAGGAAGGAAAAGGAGCGCGGCGAGGTGCTATTCGTGCACGTCACGTTGGTTCCCTATATCGCCGCAGCGCATGAGGTGAAGACCAAGCCCACGCAGCATTCCGTCAAGGAACTGCGGTCGATCGGCGTGCAGCCCGACTTCATCGTATGCCGCAGCGATCATGAGATCTCGGACAAGGTGCGCGAGAAGATTGCCCTGTTCTGTGATGTGCGGCCAGACGAGGTGCTTGCGTGTACCGATAGCCCGTCGATTTACGAAGTGCCCTTCGGCCTGTACGACCAGCGCTTCGATGTGAAGGTGCTCGAGCGTTTGGGTCTTCCCGAGCGCCAGATCGATCTAACCCCCTTGCGCTCGTTTGTGGATGCGGCCGCCCATGTGGAGCATGACTGCGATGTGGCTATCGTGGGCAAGTACACCAGCTTGCCCGACGCGTATCTGTCGGTCATCGAGGCGCTGCATCATGCGGGTGTGTACAACAACACCCAGGTCAACGTGCATCTCATCGACGGCGAAGAGCTCAACGACGGCAACGTCGGGGAAGTGCTGGGGTCCATGGACGGCATCCTGGTGCCCGGCGGCTTCGGCCAGCGCGCCTTCGAGGGCAAGATCTGCGCGGTGCGCTACGCCCGCACGCATGACGTGCCGTTTTTGGGCATCTGCCTGGGGATGCAGGCGGCGGTATGCGAGTTCGCGCGCGATGTGGCGGGCATGCCGGGCGCGACGTCGGCGGAGTTCGACGAGAATGCCGAGTTCCCCGTTATCGACCTGATGCCCGAGCAGGAAGACGTCGAGGACAAGGGCGGCACCATGCGACTGGGCGCCTATCCTTGCAAGGTCGCTCCCGAGTCCGTGGCGTTCAAGGCCTATGGCGAGGAGATCATCTACGAGCGCCATCGCCATCGCTATGAGGTGAACAACGCGTTCCGCGACCGTTTAGCGGAAGCGGGCCTGGTCATCTCCGGCGTTTCCCCTGACGACCGCTTGGTTGAGATGATCGAGCTGCCCGACCATCCGTGGTTCGTGGCTAGCCAGGGCCACCCTGAGTTCAAAAGCCGTCCCACCAGGCCGCACCCCTTGTTCCGCGACTTCGTTGCCGCGTCCCTCGAACATCGCGGGTAGTTCGACAGGTTCTGGGGCTCGGACTAAGCCGGTTAAAGGTTTACATAATGTTGTTGTTGCGAAAAGGCCGCCGTATCAGGCGGCCTTTTCCGTGTGCTGCGGTATACAGGGAAGGACCGATAGGGAAGGGACGCGTGTGGACGAGAGCATCGATACCGACGATTTGATCGATTTGGCGGCGGAATACGTCGCCTACCTGCGCATCGAGCGCGGAAGCTCGCCGCGTACCATCGAGGCCTACGAGGCCGATCTGGAAATGTATCGGGACTTCCTGTGCTCGCAGGGCGTCGAGAAGCTCTCGCAGGTTTCGCGCGAGTCCATCGTGGCGTATCAGGAGCATCTGTTCGCGCAGGGTTATGCCGCTTCCACGGTGTGCCGCAGGGCATCGGTGGTGAAGGGCTTTCATCGTTTTTGCGTGGCCGAGGATTACGCCGAAAGCAACCCCGCGGCAGGGCTGCCGCTGCCGAAAACCCCGGAGCGCCTGCCCGATGTTTTGTCGATTGACCAGGTACAACGCTTGTTCGAAGAGCTTGAGGGGCAGGAGGGCGGTCCTGCGGCTTCGCGCAACCGGGCCATGCTCGAGGTGCTCTACGGTTGCGGTTTGCGCGTCAGCGAGCTGTGCAGCCTCGACCTTCCCGATGTAGCGCTCGACCAGGGGTATCTGCTCGTGCTCGGCAAGGGCGGCAAGCAGCGCATCTCCCCGATATCGGGTGCGGCGGCTACCGCGTTGGCCGACTACCTGGAGAATGCGCGCCCACAGCTGACCAAGCCCTACGCAAAGCCCACCGATGCCGTGTTCCTCAATGCCCGCGGCGGCCGTCTGACGCGCCAAAGCGTGTTCAAGGTGGTGGCACGCGCGGGCCTTGCCATCGGCGTGGACAACCTGCATCCGCACACCCTGCGCCATTCGTTCGCCACGCATATGCTGCAGGGCGGGGCGGATTTGCGCGTCATCCAGGACATCCTAGGGCATTCCGATATCTCCACCACGCAGGTCTACACCCACGTCGATCGCAGCCATATGCGCGAGGAGTATTTGCACGCGCATCCGCGTGCCTAAGCCTCGAGGGTGAAGGCGAAGGCGTGAGCGCCGAGCGGCTTAGCGGGTGGTTCGCTGTGCGCTTAGGCTGGCCCCAAGTCCCTGGGCAGGCTGGGGAATCCAAGTCCCGAAGGCGAAGGCGTGCGAGCCGGGCGGCATGGTGCAGATTGACGTGTGGGTCGGTGCCCGAGCTTCTGCGGCGCGACTCTGCCTCCGGTGCCCTCTATTGCGGCCCAACTTTATAAACCGTTTGCAACCGGTCCAATCACCGGTTAAAATCGGTAACCGAAACAGCTTCCCCCGACACGCGGTTTGCTGCCGCGGCAACGCCTCCCACTTCATCCCACCCATCCCACATCGCCCCACGCCACCGAATCCGCACAATTGCTTTCCCACTTCATCCCACCCGATTTTCGCCCAAACGCAAATCTATATATTGTGGTTGGCGAAGCACCTTGCGCACCATATGGAAACCACCCCCGAAAGCACCCGATTTGCGAATGAATCGGGCAGGTTACAAGGGGTCAACGCCTGTGCAAAACCGCCCAAAACGTGCCGCAAGATGTTGCGAAGTGGGATGAAGTGGGGTAGAATCCCAAACACCGAACGGAGCAAACGGAAAGCAGCGGAAGGAAGGCATGGCAGAAGGCGTCGACAAGCCGATCGACATGAACGGCTCCTACCGACACAAGGTAGACGCCAAGGGCCGTATGTCTTTGCCCGCCGCGTTTCGCAAGGTCCTTTCGGAAGATCTGGTGGTAACCCTCAGCCCCGATGACGAGTGCTTGTACGCATTCGAGCCCCAGGCGTTCGAGGACTGGATCGTGTCGCTGTTCGATAGCAAGTTCGGCGGCTACGACCCCACGTCCAAGGCCCACGTCGGCTTGCGCCGCAAGCTGAAGAGCCGCGCCAACAACGTCAGCGTCGACAACGCCGGGCGTATCGGCATCCCCGCCGAGCTGCGTCAGAAGGCCGGCATCGACAAGGACGTCGTCGCATTGGGCAACACGGGCTACTTCGAGATCTGGGACGCAAAGCGCTTCGATGAGCAGGATGACGACATCGACCTGAGCGTGTTGTTCAGCTAATCGGAAGGCGTGAGCGAATTGGCAAACCAAGAGTTTCGGCATATACCGGTCCTGCTCCCCGAGTGCCTCGAGCACTTGAACCTCAAACCGCAGCAGACGTTCGTGGACGCAACGCTCGGCGGGGCAGGGCATTCCTTCGAAGTTGCCCAGCGCATCGGATGCGGGGGCACCCTCATCGGCATCGATCAGGACGACGTGGCGCTTGCCGCGGCCGCCCGCAAACTCGGCTCGCTGCCCGATGAGCTGCGCCCGCATCTGGAACTGGTGCGCAACAACTTCGGCAACATGGACGAAGCGCTTCTGAGCGTGGATGTTCCCGGTGTGGACGCGTTTTTGTTCGACATCGGCGTATCCTCCGTTCAGATAGACACGCCATCACGGGGCTTCTCCTTCAAGGAGGATGGCCCGCTTGATATGAGGATGGATCCGGGGAAAAACACCCTAACCGCAGCAGAGGTCGTGAACACCTACAACGCAGCAGACCTCACTCGGATCATCCGCTCCTACTCCGATGAGCGGTGGGCCAGCCGCATCGCGGACTTCATCGTCCGCGCCCGCGAGAAGGCCCCGCTTGAAACGAGCGCGCAGCTGGTCGACGTCATCAAGGCGGCCATCCCGGCAAGCGCGCGCCGCGCCGGCGGACACCCTGCCAAGCGCACGTTCCAAGCCCTGCGCATCGAGGTGAACGGCGAGCTCGACGTTCTGAAAAGCGGCTTGGAAGCTGCCATCCGCTGGGCGAACCCCGGCGGGCGCATCTGCGTGATCAGCTACCACTCGCTTGAGGACCGCATCGTCAAGGATATGTTCCAAAGCTTCGCGAACCGCTGCACCTGCCCGCCCGATCTTCCGGTGTGCATGTGCGGCAAGGAGCCGATACTCAAGGTGCTTACCCGAAAGCCCATCGTCCCCACGGCCGATGAGATAGCGCGCAACCCCCGCGCCCGCAGCGCTAAGCTGCGTGTGGCGCAGAAGCTGTAGCGCAGCGCAACAAAAGCAGCAACACGACAACCAAGCGAACTTGTTCGCGCAACGTGCCACCGTAAACGAAGCAGAAACACGAAAGGAGGTGGAGCATGAGCGCGCAGCCTGCGTATTCCCTGTATCCCGAACGCGCCGTCGAGCGCGCCCCGCGCACGCGCATCTCCGTCGTGCCCGGTCAGCGCACCCGTACCGCCGCTCCCGCCTCCACCGTCACGCCCGGCCTCGTGCTGAAGGCCGCGATCATCGTCATGGCGGTTTTGGCCCTGGTCGGCATCGCAAGCCTCACCCTTTCGGCGGCGACCGTCACCACCTCCATGCAATCCCAGGCGCTTTCCAGCCAGATCGACGATGCCCGCGCAGAGGGCAGCTCGCTCGAGGTCACGCAAAGCCTGCTTTCCAACTCCACCCGCGTGCGCATGCAGGCCGAGAAGCTCGGCATGGCGGCGCCTGCGGAAGTGGGTACCATCGACATGCCCGAAGACGTGGTTTCCACCAACGACGATGGGTCGCTTTCCCTGTCCCGAAGCGTGGAGACCGCCACCAACGCCGGGGAGTAGCCCGTTATGCAGAATCGAAACCGCCCGCCGCGCAACGACGGCGGCGCCCGCGATGCCCAGCGTCGCGCCAACAACAGCAGATCCGGCCGTTCGTCAGGCCAACACGCAAGCCGCACCGACGCCCGCAGCGCATACCGCTCCGGGCGTCACGGCGCTTCGGGGCGCAGCCGCTCCCACGCCGCGCGCCCTGAGCGCGATGCGCGCGCGTCCCGCTCGCGAAACGGCGCATCCCGCCAACAGCCCGCCCAGCCCAAATCGGGCGTTGCGGGCTTTCTCGCGTTCCTCGATGCCGAGCGCGCGTTCGCGCCGCTCGTCCTGTTCGCCCTTGTCGTGGTGTTGTTCTTCGGCAAGCTCGTGTGGCTGCAGGTCATCAAGGCCCCCGAGTTCACCGAGCAGGCCCAGGCGCAGCGCACCTCCAAGATCGTGCTCGAGCCGCGACGCGGCACCATTTACGACCGCAACGGCGTGGTGCTCGCCACCAGCGTCGACGCGACCACCATCTACGTCAATCCCGCCGAGGTGAGCGACCCCAACCTGACTGCGGGCATCCTGGCGCAGGTGCTCGGCGGCGAGGCGAAGGACTACCTGGAGAAGGTC
This sequence comes from uncultured Coriobacteriaceae bacterium, assembly GCA_900550055.1. GTDB lineage: Bacteria > Actinomycetota > Coriobacteriia > Coriobacteriales > Eggerthellaceae > Senegalimassilia. The sequence continues at coordinate 18,130 of URQU01000028.1, forward strand.
ACCGCAAGCGACACGTTCTACTCCATCATCAAGCGCAAGGCCGACACCTCCGTCGGCGACGAGGTCAAGCAGCTGGCCTCCGAGCGCGTCGAGGAGGCGCAGAACAAGGAAACGGCCGACGCCAAGGCGGCAGGCCGCAAGGCCGAAACCATCGCCTCGGGCATCCACTACGTCTCCGAAAGCCGTCGCGAGTACCCGAACGCCCAGGTGGGCGGCCAGGTGGTCGGTGCGTGCAGCATCGGCGTGGATTCGGACACGAACCGCGAATACTATTACGGCATCTGCGGCCTTGAGGCGGAGTACAACGACGTGCTGTCCGGAACGCCCGGCTACATGGAGCAGGAATACGGCCAGACCGGCCAGCTCATCCCCAGCGGCACGCACGAGAAGGTGGATGCCATCGACGGGCAGGACATCGTCGTGTCCATCGACATCGAGCTGCAGCGCCAGGTGGAGGACTCCCTGACGTCGGGCTGCAAAGGCCTTAACGCCACGGGCGGCTCCGCCGTGCTCATGGACGGTTCCACCGGCGAGATCTACGCCGCCGCATCCCTTCCGCTGTTCAACCCCGCCGATCGAAGCGAGGTCAAGGAAGGCGCCATGCAGCTCAAGTGCGTGACCGACCTGTTCGAGCCCGGCTCCATCTTCAAGTCGGTCTCTGCCATGGCCATTTTGGAGACAGGCACGCTCACGCCCGATTCCGAGCTGTTCTGCCCGGCATCGATCACCGCCGACGGCTACACCATCTCCGATGCCCACGAGCGCGGCGATGCCACGTTCACGCTGCGCCAGATCCTCGACCAGTCCTCCAACGTCGGCATCTCGCTTGCCACGGAGAAGATGGGCTTCGAGGAACTGTACAACCACATCGTCCGCTACAACCTGCACTCCGATACCGGCGTGGATTATCCCGGCGAGGGGGAGGAGGGCACAGACGTGCTCGGCATGCTCGCGCTCTACGACCAGTGGTCGGCCGTGCAGGCGTACAACGTCTCGTTCGGCCAAGGCGTGTCGGTCACCCCGCTGCAGATGACGCGCTTCTACGGCGCCATCGTCAACAACGGCGTCGAGTGCGTGCCGCACTTCCTCATCGGCAAGCCGCAAAGCGGCACCACCCCTACCTACGACACCACCCAGGTCATCGACAACACCGACGCGCTTAGCGACATGCAGTCGATGCTCAAGACCGTCGTCACCGACGGCACGGGTAAGAAGGCCGCCATCGACGGCTTCAACGTGGCGGGCAAGACCTCCACGGCCGAGATCTACGATGAGGAGAACGGCGGCTACCGCAAGAACGTGTGCAACTTGGCGTTCACGGGCTTTTTGGCGGATTCGTCAAGCAAACTCGTATGCTTTGTGGGCGCAAATGAGGTTCCTGGGGACGGTGTCGTCACGCCTATCTTTAAGGATATAATGACTGCAGCAATCGATCGATTCGGGATTACGTCTGAGTGAGGTATCCAAATGGGTAAGACCTGTACCGAACTGTTTGAAGGCATGGACTGCACCATCATCGGCAATGCGCAAGATGAGGTTGAGGGCATCGCCTATCGAAGTGATAAAGTCAAGCCCGGCGACGCGTTCTTCTGCATCGTCGGCATGAAAACCGATGGCCACACCTTCGCCCAGGACGCTATCGACCGCGGCGCGAAGGTGCTCGTGGTGGAGCGCAAGGTCTATCTGGCCGACGCCACCAACGTCACGGAAGTGGTCGTCTCCGATACGCGCAAGGCTATGGCCGAGGCGTCGGCGCGCTTCTACGACGATCCGTCGCGCGCGCTTTCGCTGGTTGGCGTCACGGGCACGAACGGCAAAACCACCACCACGTACCTGGTGGAGCATATCGCCCGCGTGGCGGGCAAGCGTACGGGCGTCATCGGCACCGTGGGCACCGTCATCGGCGATGAGCACGAGAAGTCCTCGCACACCACGCCGGAATCGCCCGACCTGCAGCATCTGCTCGCCCGCATGCGCGATGCGCGCTGCGACGTGGTCGCCATGGAGGTCTCCAGCCACGCGCTCGACCTCGAGCGTACGTTCGCCTCGTCGTTCGCGGTCACGGCGTTCTCCAACCTGACGCAGGACCACCTCGACTACCATCACACCTTCGAGGCTTATTTCGAGGCCAAGGCGCGCCTGTTCAGCAAGGATTATCCTGCCCGTCGCGTCATCTGCATCGACGACAAGTGGGGCAAGGAGCTGCTGCGCCGCTGCTCGGAGGCCGGCGATAGCGTGGTCACCACGGGCTTCGACCGCTCGGCGCTCATCCATCCCAAGGATGTGCGGTACTATCCTACGCACACCTCCATCACGCTCAACGTGCGCGGCTCCTACTATGAGTTCGACTACCCGCTCGTGGGCAAGTTCAACGTCGAGAACATCATGTGCGCGTTCGGCATCGGCATCCAGCTCGGCATCGGCGTGTCCACCATCATCGACGCGCTGCGCGAGGCCCCGCAGATCCCGGGCCGCCTCGAGCGCGTGCATACGCCGCATGACGGCGGCGTGTCGGTGTTCGTCGACTACGCGCATACCCCCGACGCCTTGGAGAAGGCCTTAGGCTCCATCATGGCGCTCACGCCCGGCCGCACCATCTGCGTGTTCGGCTGCGGAGGCGACCGCGATGCGTCCAAGCGCCCCATCATGGGCCGCGCTGCGCTTGCGGCCGACCATGCCGTGGTCACGTCCGACAATCCCCGTACCGAGGACCCCGATGCCATCATCGCCGATATCGTGGCGGGCATGGGGCAGGGCGAGGGCCGCTTCGACGTGCAGCCCGACCGCCGCGCCGCCATCGCGCGCGCCATCGAGCTTGCCGAACCCGGCGATTCCATCCTGGTGGCCGGCAAGGGCCATGAGGATTATCAGCTCGTAGGTAAGGAAGTGCTCTCCTTCGACGACCGCGTCGTCGCCCGCGAGGAGCTTGAACGTGCATTCGGCGAAGGGGCTTGTGAGTAACCAATGCGTTTCACCATCAACGAAGCCGCCCGTGCCACGGGCGGCTCCTTTTCCATCGACCCTGTAAGCGATCAGGCGGAGATCACCAGCTTGACCTGGGATTCCCGTAACGTCGAACCTGGGGCGCTCTACGTTGCGCTGCCCGGCGAGCGGGTGGACGGTCATGCGTTCGCCGCTGCAGCCGTGGCTGCGGGCGCGATATGCGTGCTCGCGCAGCACGCGCTCGACCAGGCTTCGACAGACGAAATAGCCGCCGCCGGGGCCGCCGTCATCCAGGTCCCCGATACCCAGGCCGCCGTCACAGCGCTTGCGCGCGCATGGCGCGATCGCCTTGAGGGCCGCGTCATCGGCATCACCGGGTCCACGGGCAAGACCACCACGAAAAACCTCGTGCGCGACGTGCTCGCCGCCGCTGGCAGCGTGTGCGCCACGAAGGGCAACCAGAACAACGAGCTCGGCGTTCCCAACACCGTGCTGGCCGCTCGGGCCGACACGCGAAACGTCATCGTCGAGATGGGCATGCGCGGCCTTCACCAGCTCGAGGAGCTGTGCGGGTTCGTGCGCCCGCAATGGGGTCTTGTCACCAACGTCGGCGAAAGCCATATCGAGCTTCTCGGCAGCCGACGCAACATCGCTCGCGCCAAGGCCGAGCTCCTCGAGGCGCTGCCCGCAGGCGGCATGGCGTTCGTCAACGCCGCAAACGACATGACGCCCGAGCTGCTCGAGTTCGCCGACCTGGATTCCCGCGGCGTCACGTGCGTGCTCTATGACGGCACAGCCGAGGCCGCCGGGCGTCGCGCGGCCCTTTCCGCCGACGAAGCAGCGCGCCCGGCCGTGTGGTCCGAGGATGTTCGCCTCGATGCGGCGGGCTGCCCGCGTTTCACGCTGTGCGCCTGCGGCTTCGACGGCATGACCGAGCCCGTGCGCGTGGATTGTGCGCTCGAGCTGCGCGGCATGCACAACGTATCCAACGCCTGCTCCGCCGCCGCCGTCGGTTTCGCCGCCGGCATGGGAGCCGCGCAGGTCGCCGAATCGCTCTCGGGCGCCAAGCCCGAGGCGGGCCGTCAGGAGGTCCTCCAGGCGCCGGGCGGCTTCACCGTCATCAACGACGCCTACAATGCGAACCCCGATTCCATGCGCGCCTCGCTTTCCACGTTCGCCGCGCTCGATGTGGCCGGCGCGCGCATCGCCGTGCTCGGCGACATGGGCGAGCTCGGCTTCTTCGCGCCTCAGCTGCACGAGGAGGTGGGCGCCTTCGCCGCCGCATGCGGGCTTGATCGCCTGGTGTGCGTCGGCCAGCTTGCCCAGGGCATCGCGGCCGGTGCTCAAAAGGCCGGCATGCCCGCCGACCGCATCGCGCTCGTTGCCGACGGCGCCGCCGCGCTTGCCGACGTTCGCGAGCATGTGGCTTCCGGCAGCGCGGTGCTCGTGAAGGCCTCGCATTTCATGGCCCTTGAGAAAGTGGTGGAAGGATTGGTTGGATAGCTATGTTGCACATATTCGCGTCATACCCCACGTTTCTGGTGTTTTTGGCCATCGTGTTCGCCATCGCGGTCACCATGGTGCTTATGCCGGCGTGGATCAAGTTCCTCAAATCAAGCCATATCGGCCAGCAGGTGCGCGCCGACGGCCCTGAAAGCCATTTGGTGAAGCAAGGCACGCCCACCATGGGCGGCGTCATCATGCTCGTCGCCGTCATCCTTACGGCGCTGGTGGTGGGCCACCCCACGCCCGAGACGTTCGCGCTGCTCATCGCCACCGTGCTCACGGGCTGCCTGGGCCTTATCGACGATGCTGAGAAGGTGGTCAAGGAGCGCAGCCTGGGTCTTACCCCGAAAGCCAAGCTGGTGGGCCAGTTCCTCATCTCCACGGTCTTCGGCCTGGTGGCCGTCAACGTGATGGGCATCGCCCCCACAATCGAGATCCCGTTCATCTACACGTTCGACCTGGGCGTGCTCACCACGCACTTCGGTGCCGTGGAGGTGCCGTGGCTCTACATCATCTTCGTGGACATCCTGCTCATGGGCATGTGCAACGCCGTGAACCTCACCGACGGCCTTGACGGCCTGGCCGCAGGCACGGTCATGATCGTCATGATCGTCATGGCCGCCATCGCCTACCGCTCCGACATGCTCGACTCGGCCATCTTCGCCGCTGCGCTCGCCGGCGCCTGCGTGGGCTTTCTGTGGTTCAACTCGTTTCCCGCCGATATCTTCATGGGCGATACGGGCTCGCTTGCCCTTGGCATGGCGCTCGGCTGCCTTGCGGTGTTCACCAAGTCCGAGTTCATCGTGCTCATCATCGGCGGCCTGTTCGTGGCCGAGGCGCTGTCGGTCATGATCCAGGTGTTCTACTACAAGAAAACCCATAAGCGCATCTTCCTCATGGCCCCGCTTCATCATCATTTCGAGAAGAAGGGCTGGTCTGAGACGAAGGTCGTCGTGCGCTTCTGGATCGTCTCCGGCGTGCTGGCCGCGCTCGGCTTCGCCGTGTACTTCGCAGAGACTTTGATGGCGGTGGCATAGGCTATGGAGAATCAGAAGATGCTTGCAGGCAAGAAACGCGCTCCCGAAAGCTTAGGTCGCGTCCTTGTGCTCGGCTTGGGCAAGTCCGGCCACGACGCCGTCGATTACCTTATGGCGCAGCTCGGGTCGCGCGTGACCCAGCTGGCCGTGTTCGGCGGGCAGCCCAACGATGCCTCCGACGCCTACGCGCGCAAGGCCCGCGGCTGCGGCGCCATCGTGGAGTTCGGCGAGGGCGCGGTCGATCGCCTGGCCGAGTCCTGCGGCGGGCATTTCGAGCTGTGCATCGCAAGCCCGGGCATCTCCGAGTTCTCCGACCTGTACCGCTCGGCCGCTGCCGTCAGCGACGAGGTTATCAGCGAGGTCGAGCTCGCGTGGCGCGAGTCCGATGAATCCAGCACGTGGGTCGCCGTCACGGGCACCAACGGCAAAACCACCGTCACCGCTCTAACGAACCACCTGCTTCGCGCCGCGGGCATGGCAAGCTCCGCCGTCGGCAACATCGGCGACACGTGCATCTCCGCCGTGGCCGCCGGCCATACCGACGTCTACGTGGCCGAGGTGTCGTCGTATCAGCTCGCATCTACGAAGCTGTTCGCGCCCAACGTGGCCGTGCTGC
>URQU01000029.1 GCA_900550055.1 uncultured Coriobacteriaceae bacterium
GCGAGTGCCTTGACTACTTCCCGAACCGCGTCAAGGACTGCACGCTCATCCACCCCGAGATGTGGGAGGACTAGGCCACTAGCCTAGAAATCGTTTGACAACGAAAAAAGCCCGGACGATGAAAATCGTCCGGGCGGAATAAGAACAAAGCATTTACTCGCGCAATAGTGCGCACAAAGAAATCCTAGGGCTTCGGATCAAAGGTAGCCGTTGCAGCGGCATCTCCTTATGCCTTTATTCGAAGCCCCGGGGCCATGGATGAGGATTCTACCTCAATTTCAAAATATAGTACAGAGTCAACTTTTGATTTCTGTAAGCAAGTATCCTTACTTCAGCAACCCGCCTACGCTCTCAATCGCGGCGACGTCAGACTAGGGCGCTTGTTTCTCACCCCAATACGTCCACTCGATAAGAGAAGGCCGACGTTTGAAGGGACACCCCCATGAACCAACAAGCAAAGTATAAGCTCATTGGCTTTATCATGATGTTCTGCTCATCATCGCTGATGGGCGGTATCGGCGCATTTGCCCGATTCATCGACGCACCTGGCGACTTCATCTCCTTCTGGAGGAACTTCGCTGGTCTGATCGCTCTGTCGATCATCTTCCTGTTCATCGGCGGCTTCAAGAAGTTGAAAGCCACGAGATTCTCCGGCACGATGCTGCTGTCCGGTATTTTCCTTGGCCTGCTGTCTGGTCTGTACTGCCTCTCCACGCAGTACACCACCCTGGCCAACGCTTCTTTCCTGATTTACACCGGCCCCATCTATTCGACGATTCTGGCTGCCATCTTCTTGAAGGAAAAGATCAACGTCAAAGGCGCCTTGTGCATCGTAGCAGTGGTTATCGGCATGCTGTTCATCGTCGGTATCGTCACTCCGCAGGGTCTCACGCTCGACCTTGACCCGAAGTACGCATTCGGCAATGCAGTCGCATTCGCTTCTGGCGTTGCTTATGGTCTGTACCTGTTCTTCTCCCGCTATCGCGAGGATTGCGATTCCAACGTTCGCAGCTGGTGGAACTTCCTGTTCGGCTCGCTGTCGATCCTGGTTCTGCTGGTTTGGCACCACTTCTTCCTGCAGCCGCTCGCCTACACCGAGAAGGTCAACGGCGTCACCCAGTTCGACGCTAACGGCCAGATCATCACCCACGCATGGAGCCTGTTCACCATGGACGGCAACTCCTGGATCGTGTTGATTGCTGCAGCTTTGATCACCGGTTTCGGTGCATTCTACCTGCTCACCTTCGCGACCAAGCGTCTGAAGGCAGGCGAATTGGCAGCTATCTCTTACCAAGAGACCATCATGGCTTCCCTCCTCGGTTTGTTGATGTTCGGCGAAGTCATGACCACCTTCCAGCTCATCGGCGGCGCCCTGATCATCATCGGCGGCGTGGCGCAGATCTTCTTCTCCACCAAGGCTGCCAATGAGGGCGAGGTTGAAGCCGGTGCCGCGGTTCCCGCGCAGGTCGGTGCTGGGGGAGCAGGCGTGATCGACGCCACCCCCGACGGAATGGATCCGAAGCTCGAAGCCATGAGCGAGGCAGCGCAGAAGGCAGCTGACGAGTTCGACACAAAGTCAGCTTCCGCAGAAGATTAATCCTTTTTCTTAATCACGAGGGGATGTTCACCCCTTAAGGATGGGCATCCCCTGCATAACCCGGTTGATTCCGAGGTCGAAGGGAGACGATTCCTATGAAGCCCAGCGTGTACATGGAAGAAATGGACGCGTTCACCTATCGCGACAAGCTTGAAGGCGATTCCATCTTCTTCATCCCGGTCGGAGCGCTTGAGCAGCACGGATCGCATATGGCCATGTGCGTCGATGCCGCACTCACCAAGACTATGGCAGGCGAAACCGCCAAGGCTCTTGAGGAAGCGACCAACGGCAAGGTCCACGGCATCGTTACCGCACCGATCAATTACGGTTTCCGCTCGCAGCAGCGCAGTGGCGGCGGATTCCACCTCACCGGCACCACCAGCCTTCGCGGAACGACGCTGATCGCGCTGGCGCGCGACATCGCATACAGCTTGATTCGCCAGGGCGCCCGTAAGATCGTCCTCATGAACGGTCATTACGAGAACTACCAGTTCGCATTCGAGGGCATGCAGCTTGCCATCGAGGATGCTCGCCGTGAAGGCATCGACGACGTGAAGATCCAGCTGCTCAGCTATTGGGACTTCGTCGATGATGCCACCATCGAGCGTCTTTATCCCGATGGATTCACCGGTTGGGACCTTGAGCATGCAGGCGTTATGGAAACCTCGCTCATGCTCCTGTTCTTCCCCGACCTTGTGGATATGAGCAGGATGGACGAGAAGCTCTACACCGGTCTTCCGGCAACTCTTCCCAACTACGACGTTCTGCCTATCGTTCCCTCCTACACTCCGCCTTCGGGTTGCCTGTCTCACCCGGGTGAGAGCTCAAAGGAAAAGGGTATCATTCTGCGCGACGTCGCAGTTGCCAACATGGTCGAAGCAATCAAGCTTGAGTATCTGTAAGACCAGATCATCGTAAACAGTCGGGTGATACAAGCGCTTGGCATGTATCACCCGATTTTCCAAATGACCCTGCAAGAGCGCAGGACATCGGGAGGTTTCATGCTTTACTACACGGACCGACGTTTTGACGCCAACGAGCGGGTTCATTCCCTAGGCGATTTCCACGAAATCAGTTAGGAGCACGAAATGAGTGCTGTCACTGCTGACATTCCGAGTACGGATGTCGAAGAGAAAAAGGTCCCGCTTAAGGTTGCGTTCTCGTCCTTCTTGGGCAACTTCATCGAATGGTTCGACTACGCAACGTACACGTACTTCGCGATCACCATCGGTCAGGTTTTCTTCCCGGAATCATCCGTGGACTCCACCCTTATGGCTTTCGCAATCTTCGCTCTCTCGTTCGTTTTCCGTCCGCTTGGCGCTGCGTTCTGGGGCTCCATGGGCGATAAAAAGGGCAGGAAGTGGTCTCTGTCCGTCTCCATTCTCTGCATGACCGGTGCAGCGTTTCTCATTGGCTGCCTTCCGTCTTTTGAGACTTTCGGAATCGCATCCCCTTTGCTGCTGCTTGCACTGCGCAGCATCCAGGGCTTTAGCGCTGCCGGCGAGTACTCCGGCGCAGCCGTGTTCCTGGCCGAGTACGCTCCTGCGAACCATCGCGGCAAGTACTGCTCGCTTGTTGCCGCATCCACGGCATGTGGCCTGTTCGCGGGATCTACCGCTGCACTGATCATCAAGATGAGCATGCCCGAGATCGATGTGATCTCGTGGGGATGGCGCATCCCCTTCCTGTTGGCAGGACCGCTCGGCGTTGCGTTCCATTTCTACATCAAGAACCATGTCGACGACTCTCCCGTGTACGAAGAGCATGAAGGGGAAGTCGAAGAAAACACGGTTCCTGAAGTCGAGCACCCCACGCGTCTGGTTTTCACCAAGTACCGTAAGCGCCTTCTTTCCAGCATCGCTGCGACCATGGTGAATTCCGTCGGTTTCTACCTGGTGCTGACGTTTCTGCCGACCTATCTGACGCAATATGCGGGCGTGAACGCAGGTGACGCCCAGCTGGCCACCGATATCGCGCTGCTGGCGTACATCTTCATCGTGCTTGCGGCTGGTAAGGTCTCAGACATCATCGGACGACGCCGCATGATGCTCGGTGCATGCTTGATCTTCATCCTTCTGAGCGTGCCTGGCTTCTTGATGCTCAACACCGCTTCGCTGCCGATCATCATCGTTGCAGAGCTGATGCTGTGCATCACCCTTTCGATCAACGACTCGAACATCGCCTGCTATCAGGCCGAGATGTTCCCCACTGAGGTTCGTTACACCGGCGCTGCACTTGGTTCGAACATTGCCTACGTTTTGTTCGGTGGCACGGCATCCATGGTGGCAACCGCGCTGATCGACTTCACGGGCAACGGCATGGCCCCGGCTTACTACATGATGGGCATCTGCATCATTGCCGGTATCATCCTTTGGTTCACCGCGCATGACTATAACGGCATCGAGCTCCACGACATCAAGTAGTTGAGCAGCAGACGAGCTACTTCATCTCGGTAGGTCAGTTCGCAAGCTTCTATCAAACAGGGCTCATGGCGCCGATGGCAACGTCGGCGCCATCCGTTTCCGATCGTTTAACTGGCAAGGTGTCCAAGATTGCGGGCTTGCATGATGATGCAGCGTAACCGATGTGGCGTTTGCGAAGATCAAATAGGGGAATGCGAACCGGCTCCCGCCTTCGCCAATGGATTCAGATATGCTTTCGTCCTATAAGCCGGATATAGCACAGTCTGTAACAGCACATGAAAGGGGCCGGGAAGCCCCTGCCCCTTTCACTGATTTGATTTGGCAATGCAATCGAATCTAAATGGTGTTTAGCGCTTTCTGATGCCGCCACGACGATTCGTGTAACGGCCCTGGTACTTGCCCATGATGCATGGGTTGGACGCGCAGGTGCCTGCTGCGGCAAAAGAAGAGCCAGCTTTAATATCCTCTTTTGCGTTCATTTGATCGCTTGCGACGTTCGCTAACGGCTCCTTGCTCATGTCCGTTGTCCTTTCATGGCTGTTCTGATCAAGATTGGAGCAATCCCCAACTTTCTTGCTATGCATTATAGTCCCCTCGCTGCTCAAACCAATGCAATCGCGCACGAGTATAAAGTAAAACAGCTGTATTTAGGGTTCTCATTGCCAACTATGGAACGTGCAGTCGGCTCTAATGCTTTCGCTTGCTCGAAAGGGCGGGGTGGTAATCGGCTCGATTTGACTATCGGATAGAGCGATCGTCATCCGTATGATTTTGGCAAATTTGAGATTAGCGCGAGCATGTGCGTGTCTGCGAGCGACGGTGTGTCGGCAGGCCTTTTTCGCGTGCGCTCTGAGGCCCTTGATTGTGTAGGGCGTGTGCACACCCTGTGTGCAAATGGGGCGATTCAGCCTGTTAGCGGTCGTATACTGGGCCAAACAGCGTTGTGTGCGCGACAAATTCGCTGCTAGCCGCTATACTTTTAAAGGTTTAATACGTTCCGCCTACAACGAACTAACAACTGCAGCACTTACGCGTGCGGGACGTTGCCTGATGCCGCATGGGCATCCGGGGGCGCCGCAGGCGGCGTCTATGGTCGGCCGCGAAGCGAGTGCGGCCCGTAAAAGGAGCAAAGGTGCTAGATCAGTTCTTCTCGCATATCTCGTTCGTGGATGTATTCAACTTCTGCGTCTTCTTGGCGTTTACCATCTGCTATACGTATCAGCTTTATTACGTGTTCGTGGTGCTTACCCGCAAGCCTAAGAAGCTTGTCGCGAAGAAGAATCACAAGTTCGCTGCAGTTATCAGTGCCCGCAATGAAAGCGCGGTCATCGGTCAGCTTATCCATTCCATCAAGGTGCAGAACTATCCGAGCGAGCTGATCGACGTATTCGTGATTGCCGATAACTGCACAGACAACACCGCCGAGGTGGCCCGTGAGGCTGGCGCCATCGTGTTCCCGCGTTTCAATACCGAGCAGGTGGGCAAGGGCTATGCGCTTGACTACGGCTTCAATGTCATCCGCAGTCAGTATGCCGATCGCGGGTATGAAGCGTATTTCGTGTTCGATGCTGATAACGTTCTCGATGTGAACTATTTCCGCGAGATGAACAAGACCTTCGATAACGGCGCCGTCGCGTCCACCAGCTATCGCAATTCCAAGAACTACGACAGCAACTGGATCTCCGCTGGTTACGCGGTTTGGTTCCTGCGCGAGGCGAAGTTCCTCAACCAGGCCCGTTTGACGCTCAACACCAGCTGCGCCGTTTCCGGCACGGGCTTTTTCGTGTCCGCGAAGATCATCGAGCGCAACGGCGGCTGGAAATGGCACTTGCTTACCGAGGACATCGAGTTCTCCGCCAATTCCATTTTGGAGGGCGAGCGCATAAGCTACACGCCCACGGCCGTGCTCTACGACGAGCAGCCCGTCACGTTCCGCGACTCCTGGAACCAGCGTTTCCGTTGGGCGAAGGGCTTCTATCAGGTGTTCTGGCACTACGGAGCACGACTGGCCAAGGGTATCGCCACCAACCCCAAGGGCAGCCGCTTCGCCTGCTACGATATGCTCATGACCATCGCCCCGGGCATGCTGCTCACCATTATCAGCGTGACGTTCAATGCCATCATCATCGCCTTGGCGGCCGCGGGCCTTATGTCTACGGGCGTCATGGTTGCCTCTTCGGTGTCTTCGATCTGCTTCTGCCTCATGAACTACATGGTGTTCATGTTCATGTTCGGCGTGCTCACCACTTTCGTGGAATGGGATTCCATCCATTCCACCACGGGTAAGAAGATCCTCTACATGTTCACGTTCCCGTTCTTCATGCTCACCTATGTGCCCATCGCGCTTGTGGCGCTGGTGAAGAAGTGCAATTGGAAGCCCATCAAGCACTCCATCAACGTGGACGTGCAGGAATTCGCCGAAAGCGAATCCCGCCGCGAGCGCGCCTAGCGCTTCAGGGTAGAACAGCATATGGATTCGGAAAGGCGGCCTTGGGGCCGCTTTTCTTGAATTGTGGGCGAGACTCGGTATGCGCGGGGGCAGGCGTGCCTAGGTTGTTTCGGTGCTGCAGCTCGCCAAGTTTGATTGAGGTTTGCCCAGCTGCTCCGGGTGGCGGTCCGTTTGATCGGGTTTGCTTGGTCGTTGCCGACAAGGCCGCTTTTGCAAATCGGGGAAACGCATATCGGGGAAACGCCCTGAAGCCTTTGTTGATGCGGGGCGCCGGGGCGTTGGACCTTGGCGTGGGCGCGTTCGCTAAACGCGGGCGAACACCACGCAGTGCAGCTCGACCGCGCCCGCCGCGCGAAGGGCGTCGCAGGCAGCGTTCATGGTGGAGCCTGTGGTGCACACGTCGTCGATGAGCAGGATGCGGGCAGGAACCGTTGCGCCGGGCAGCGTTTGGAAACGGCCTTGCAGGTTGGCGATGCGCCCGCGCCGGCCGAGTGCGCGCTGGTCGAACGTGCGGGGCCGTGCCAGCGCTTCGATCACGGGGATCCCCGCCAGATCGGCGACCGTGCATGCAAGCTCCCGGCCGTGGTCGAACCCACGTCGGCGGCGTGCGACGGCGCTCGCGGGTATGGGCGCCGCTACCGCATTTGCAAGCCATGCGGGCGGCACCTGGGGCAGCATGAGCCGTGCCATCTCTGATGCCAGGCGTCTCTCTCCGGCGTCTTTCCAGGTGCGCACGATGCGCGCGGCGCCTTCGTCGAACGACACCGCCGCGGCCATTCCGTCGAAAGCCGGCTGCGTGCGCCCTTGCGCCGCAAGCATGACCTCGTTGCATTCGCAGCATTGCACGCGCCCGAACGGGGCTCCGCAACGGGGGCATGCGCGCCACCAGTCCACGTAGGGAAGCGATGCGCGGCACGAATCGCAGAGCACCTGACCGGGCGCATCGCAGATCGCGCATCGCGTCGGCCATACGGTTTCGGCCAAGGCTTCGGCGGCCTCGGCGACAAGCGGCGCGCAGGCGCCTGTTATGTTCGACAACATTCCCATGCCTTGAAGCTTAAGCGCGCCGTCTTGCGAAACCCTTGCGGAAAACGCCTCGCGAAACCCTTCGGTCCTTGCGTATCTGATAAACTACTAAGGCTTCTTTCGAGTCTGTAGTTGCGGGCTTTCCCACGAAGGCCCTAGTCCATGGCAGATGCGGTCGAAAGGATCCACGTAAGTCCCGCGGCGCGTCCGCGAAGGCGAGCACGGCGTATCCTAGAGGTAAGACGCACCCTCCGTTTATACGAGCGGCATACCGTCGCGACGGGGGAGAGGGTGGCGCGAAAGCTAAGCCCCGGTGCGCGAGTGTGGGGTCGAAAACTAGGTCAGTCGGAAGAAGCTTGTTTTACTTGCACGAGATGGAGGAAGTCGGAACATGAAGCATCTCAAGCGCTTTGCCGCATGCTGCGCCGCTGCTGTCTGCTGCGCCGCCATGCTGCTGCTTGCCACCGGTTGTCAACAGCAGCAGGAATCGTATACGCCGCCCGAGGCCACGCCTGCGGTCAGCAAGCCCGTTATCGCGCAGGAAGGCGTCTTGCGCGTGGGAGTCAACGCCAGCAACGCGCCTTTGGCCGGCCAGCCCTCCTCTTCCACCAAGATCGTCGGCATCGACGTCGACATGGCCGCCGCCCTGGCCGATCAGCTTGGTCTGAAACTCGAGGTCGTGGACGTGTCCACCGATGCCGCCGGCGCGCTCACCTCCGGTAAGGTCGACGTGGTCATGGGCGTAAACAAGTCCGATTCCCCCAGCTTCTGGACCTCTGACACCTACCTGCCCACGGCAGTGGCCCTGTTCGCGCAGTCCTCCAACTCCACGGTGCCGGCGAACGCGGAATCCACCAAGATCGCCGCGCAGGTGTCTTCCAATAGCGCCTGGGCCGTCACCAACGAGTTCGATAACTCCACCATCACCACCACCGAGGATCTAAAGAGCGCCTTCTCCGCGCTTGAGTCCGGCAAGGTGCAGTATGTAGCCGCCGATGCGGTCGTGGGTTCGTACGTTTCCAACAACGCTGGCATGGATGTGCACATGGTTGCGCTCATGCAGCAGGCCAGCGGCTACTGCGTTGGCGTGCTCGACGGCAACACCCAGCTCAAGCAGGCGGTGTCCAACGCGCTTTCCGCTATGAACTCCAACGGCGTGTCCTCGGTCATCCAGAAGAAGTGGCTTGGCACCACCATGGACCTGTCCGGCATCAAGCTGACCGCCGGCGCCTCCGATGACGAGGACGACATGGGCGAGGTTCTCAACTCCGCCAATGCGGCTATCGGCACGCTTACGGGCAATACCGGTTCCAACGGCTCGAGCACCAATAAGACCAACTCTGACAGCAGCTCCGCTGACTCCGGCAGCACCGCTTCGAACTAATCGACTGCAAGCTGCAACCGGCTTCATCTTCGGTCAAGGCCCTCGCCATCGCGGGGGCCTTGCTGTATGGGCGGCGCTTGCTCGCGAGATCCTTGCCGTCCGGAGCGGCGGCTTGCGAAGGCGTTGCCGTATCGGGCTGCGATCGATTGTGGGGGGGCTTTACCGTGCCCCAGTCGCGTTGCGGCGCAGCGGCTATCGGGTCCGTGATGTTTCGCCATGCGCCTATCACGAAAGCATGCAGTCTCTTGGTGGTGCTTGACCTGAAGTCAACTTCCGGTGTTTCAATAGGTTGTGACATCAACGACGGCTCGCTGCTGGCGAGCGGGGAAAGGAGCGGGTTCATGGAACCGCAGCAAGTCCTGCGCATGCTCGAGCAGGTGGCTTCAGGCGCGATCAGCCCCGTTGACGCGCAAAGCAAACTTGTCGATCAGGGCTACACCGACCTGGGCTTTGCGAAGGTCGATACCGATCGCGCTCGACGCACGGGCGCGGGCGAGGTGGTTTACGGCGCCGGCAAGACGGCCGATCAAATCGCCGATATCTGCCTGGCTCTGCATTCCGCTGGCCAGACGTGCGTGCTCGTGACCAGGCTTGAAGCGCAGAAGGCCGAAGCGGTGCGGGCTGCGCTGCTTGCCCGCGACCCGCAGGCCGCGGCGGCGTTCGAGTATCGTCCCGTTCCCCGCCTGGGTCTGCTCGGCATCCCCGTAAAGCCTGTGCGCGATAGCTACATCGCGGTAGCGTGCGCCGGTACCAGCGACTTGCACTGCGCTGAGGAGGCTGCCGTCACCGCCGAGGTGCTCGGTTCGCGCGTGGTGCGTCTGTATGATGTGGGGGTTGCGGGCATTCACCGCCTGCTGGCTCATAAGGACGACATCGCGGGTGCCAGCTGCGTTGTGGCGGTGGCAGGCATGGAAGGCGCGCTTGCCAGCGTGGTGGGCGGGATGGCCGCATGTCCCGTGATCGCCGTTCCCACGTCGGTGGGCTACGGCGCCAGCTTCGGCGGCGTGGCGGCGCTTCTTGCCATGCTCAATTCTTGCGCGTCGGGCGTTTCGGTGGTCAATATCGACAACGGTTTCGGCGCGGGATATCAGGCCCACATGATAGAGCGCGCGGGCAATCAACACGGAAAAGAGGAAGTCGACATGCAGATTCTTAGATGGAACCTTGCCGAGAACGCCACGCGTGGCCAGCTTTTGGGCGACACCTTGTTGCAGTTGCCGCCTGATGCTCGGAAGCGACTTGAGGCTGCGGCCGATGCCGCAGGCGTGCCCGACTGGCATCATCATGATATCGGGGAGGTGCTTGCCACCATCGATGGTTTGGCGGTGTCGCAGGCGGTGCGCGACCATATGCGCGCCATTTACACCATCTTGGCCGAGGCCGAGGCCGCTGCGCATGGCTGCGCTGTCGAGCAGACCCATTTCCACGAAGTCGGCGATGGCTCCCGTATCCGCAACGCGCTGCTTGTCTGCTTGGCCGTGGAGGCAACGGGCGCGAAGCGCATCGTGGCCACGGCCGCGCAAACGGGGCAGGGGACGGTGGAATGCGCCCATGGCACGCTTTCCATCCCGGCGCCGGCGACGGCCGCCATCATCGCACGCGGTATCCCTGTCTGCGAACGCACGTTGCCCGGCGAGCGCATGACCCCCACGAGCGCGGCAATGATCTTGCATTTCGTGGACGAATTCGTATAACCACTGGTTTTGCGTGAACGCGGCCTAGGCAATCGAGCCTGGTCCGCGTTCATGTTTCGAGCCAAAAGGAAAGCGCCGCAGGCGCGGTCCCGCATCTTGCAGCGGGCCTTGCCTGCGGCGCTTCGCCGTTTCCAGGGTTTTCGGGCGCTTCAGCCTTCTGTGACGCTAGCTGTTGAGCAGGTCGATCACGTCCAAATCGGTTTTCGCGCCCTCGAGGATGGCCTTGTTGCCGAACACGCAGACAGCTTCCTTGTCCAGCGCCTTTTTGATGACGCTGGCAAGATCGCGGAGCTTTGCAGGCGTTGCCTCGATCATCTGGGAGCGAGTTTGCGCACGCGCTTCGGGCGAGCGCCCGCTGAGGAAGTCGCCGTCCTGGCGGCGGATCTGCATGCGCTCCTTGAGCGGCGCATCGAAGCCGGCAACGGTGCTGACCACGTAGCCGTCCATCTCCTCGGGTGTGGGGTTGAACGTGGCAAGCCAAGCAGGCGTGCCGTTGAACCGCTCCAGGGTTTCGTCAAGATGCGGGTCGCGATATGAATAGAAGCGAACGGTACCGGTGCGTGCCGCTTGGAATCCCGCTCCGTAGGCGCCGCCCTTCACGCGCACCTCGTTCCACAGGTAGTCGTAGGAAAGCACGCGCGCCGCGATCTGCCATACGCCGGTGTAGGGCGCACCGAGCGAGCGGCGGTCGAATCCCGTGGAGGCATAGCACACGTCGGTGGGGACGATGAACGCCTCGTTGCGCAACTGGGGCTTCGGGATCTCGAATACCGTCGGGGCCTTTCTCGTGCCCGCGGTGATGCCGGCGTTTTGCCAGAAGCGCATGATGCACTCGTCGCTGCCGGCAAGCGACACCAACAAGTTCGAGCCATCGAAGAGCTTATGCGCCACCTGCTCAAGGCGTTTTGCCAGCTCAGCGGCGCGGTCGTTGAAGTTGTCCAGCACATCTACCAGGAAGCGGTGGAAGTCCACGCCGCCGAGCTGCTGGCGCACCACGCCGGCCGGCAGGAAGTACGACGTCAGACGCGCCATGGCGGCGGCGTGCCCGGCGTTGGCGAAGCTCTGCTCCATGCCGATGCGGCGCTGCTGCAGCGCCTCGCGGATCTTGCCGGTGTCGCTGAAGTCGGTTTTCTCCAGGATCTCGCTTGGCAGCTGTGCCAGCCATTCGACGTTCTCGGCCAAAGCCGACGCGCTTGCCACGAACGTCGGCGTCACGACTTCGGGGTCGTACTCGTCCTCGTACACCTCGCAGAAAAACGAGCAGTTGCCCAGCTTGCCGTTGGTGAGCGTGTCGATCTCGGCTGCCGAATGCGCGTCGGTTCCAAGTTTGCCCAGCACGATGCCGAGCACCGCCGCATAGGGCAGGTCCTCGAATTCAAGGCAGCTCATATCGAAGTAGCGGTACGCGAAGACAAGCCCGCGCGTGTGCAGGTGATGGCGGATGCAGGGGACCGGCGTGCCTTCTGCCAAGCCGTAGGCGGGCTCGGCGGGCGCGGGCCCGATGTCTGCGACCGTCAGCTGCGGCAGCTTCGCCACGTCCTCGGGCTCATCCGGGGCTTCCTGCATCTGGCGAAGCAGCGCGACCTCGTCCTCGATGCGCTGGAAGTCGTCGTCGGCGAAGCCGGCGGCAAGTTCGGCCAGGCGTCGCTGCCCGGGGTCGTCCTGCTTCTCGACGGGGACCACCTCCACCTCGGCCATATGGGCGCTGTCCAGGAACACCTCGCGGATGAGGCTCTCGAAATACCCCTGGTCAAGCGCGCGCCGCAGGAAGGCGAAGTCGTCCTCGTAACGCAGATAGGCTGTGGCAAGATCGTCGTCGTAGAGCCAGCCGCACAGCGAGGTCATGGCAAGCGCCACGCCATCGGCCATGCCGAAGTCGCGTTCGCGCATGACGAACTCGGCGCGGGAGATGGACGCCTCCACGAGCGCATGGTCCAGACCGCCCGCGGCCAGGCGCTTAAGTTCGGCCTCCACGGTGGGACGCAAGCGTTGCGCGGCGTTCTCGCCCAGGTCGCGAACCTGCAGCACGGCGAAGGGCTGCTGCACGGAATCCGCCAGGTAGGACTGCACGTCTCCGGCGATGCCGGAGTCGAGAAGCGCGCGCTTGAGCGGCGCCTCGTTGCTGCCGGCGATGGCATCGAGCAGGATGTCGGCGGCTACGATGCGCGTGCGCTCGCGCACGTGCCCGATGACCCAGGCCAGGCCCATGCATGCGTTGTCCGGCGCGGTTGCCATCTCGCGGCGCACGCCTAGGGCGCGTACGGGCTCTTGCACGGGCAAGGTGCGCGGCGAAAGCTCCGCAAGGCCCTGGGCTGCCCGTTGCTCGCGGCGTTTCGCCTGCTCGGCGGCTACGGGCGTCAGATAGCGCTCGTCCAAAAACGCCAGCATGCGATCTAGGTCCAGGTTGCCGTACAGCACAATGTAGCTGTTGTCCAGGCGGTAGTGGCGTTCGTGCTCCTCCAGGTAGTGCTCGTAGGTGAGCGTGGGGATGGCCTCGGGGGTGCCGCCGGATTCGAATGCGTAAGGGGTGTCGGGGAACAGGCTTGCCTGCAGCTGGTCGTACAGCACGCTGGTGGGATCGGACAGCGCGCCTTTCATCTCGTTGTACACCACGCCGTTATAGGTGAGCCGGCGGCCGGCATCGGTTTCGCCTTCTTCGGCGTCCGCCACCTCAAGGTGCCAGCCTTCCTGTTCGAAGACCTGGCGCTTGCGGTAGATATCGGGGTGCAGCACCGCGTCCATGTACACGTCTGCCAGGTTCATGAGGTCCTGGTCGTTGGTGGATGCCACGGGGTAGAGCGTCTTGTCGCCGAAGGTCATGGCGTTCAAAAACGTCTGCATGCTGGTTTTCAGAAGGTTGACGAAGGGTTCTTTGACGGGGAACTTCTCCGAACCGCACAGCACGGAGTGCTCCAGGATGTGGAACACGCCGGTGTCATCGGCCGGGGGGGTGCGGAAGGCGATGGAGAACGCTTTGTTGCGGTCGTCGTTGCGCAGGTATAGAAGCTTTGCGCCGCTTGCCGGATGGGAAAGCGTATAGGCATCGCCGTCGATCTCGGGCAAGGGCTCGGCCGTGAGCACGGTGAACCCGTGCAGTTCCTGGCCTTGTTCAAGGTTCATGGAAGCCGCCTTTCTCTTTACTGGTTTCGCCCGCTATTGTCGCACAACGGCGGCGGCGCCGGGCAAGGCGCCAGGGCTGCTCCGTGGTTTTTCTACCTAGGAAGCGGGGCGTGCCGGCCAATCCTTTATAATCGGGGGCATACACAGCATGGAAACGCACAAGGCAGGAGGTTCGGCATGGCGCAAGATCAGCGCTTCCCCCATATCACGGTCAATGCCGGCGATGATGACGATGTGGTCATCCAGGCGGGCGCTTATGGCCGTCACCAGGGCGAAGAGGTTCCCGAAGAGGCTGTTCGCGCAGAGCCCGAGCCTCAGGTTGCTCCCGTCGGGGCGCCCAGACCGCAGCACGCGGTTCGGCAGATGCCTGCCCGCGAGCCTGCTGCGAAGCCGCATGCCGCGCATGCCCGCACAGCGCAAGCCGCCGATCCCGATAACCGACCGAAGCCTGCCTATCGTGCCGAGCAGACCCTTGAGGACCTGGATGCGGGCCCTATGTCGGGTCTGCAGAAGGCGGTGCTCGTCGGCATCGGCCTCATCATCCTCGCGGCGGTCGTCTACTTCGCCCTGTTCATGCGCTGATCGGCTGTTTTCAAGAGAAAGGCCTGACCATGTCCAAACATAGCTTCAACATCGCTCGCGGCGCCCGCAAGCAGCAGCCCGAAAGCGACGCCTCCCTGGGTTTGACCGAGGCGTTCGCGCCTATCGGGGCCGGCGATGCTCCCGAGCCGCGCGCTGCCGCCGACGGCGATACGTCGCTCGGCCTGACCGAGGCATTCGCACCCGTTGCCGCCTCCCATGGTGCTCATGCCGCCGGCTTCAGCTATCAAGGCGACACCTCGGAGGACTATTCCGACCCGGTGGAGAGCCTTGAGCCGCGCGACGAGCCCGTGTTCGGCGACGAGGTCCCCGCGCCCGCACCCGCTCAAGCCCGCGGGCGCCACGGCAAGCCCGAGCCGGTGGAGCACCCGCATCTCAAGAAGTCGCGCCGCGTGCGCCGCGTGCTCGTGGTCATCGTCGCCTTGCTGGTGGTGCTGGCGTGCGCGCTGGGGTATTTCGCCTTCCAGCTGTGGAACGAGTCCAGCCGCGCCATGGTGCAGCAGACCCAAGCCCAGCAGCAGTCAACCGACGTGGGCAACCTGTCGCAGGACAATTCCGGCAAGGACGCGGCAAGCGCCACCACCACCAAGAAGACCGAGGTTCCCAACCTGGTCGGCGTGCTGGGGCAAACCCAGGATGCGGCCGTGACCGCGCTTGCCCATGGCGCAACGGTCACGTCCTCCAAGGATGTCAACGAAGAGGGTAATTCCGTGAAGAAAAGCGTCACGGTGGCCCTTACCGCAGAGCCTGCGGACTCCCGTTCGGGCACGCCTACGGTCTACCTTGGGCTTGATGCCGACGGTAAGGTCATCCAGGCCGGTTACTCCGCCGCCACCGCGTCGCTCGGATACGGCTCGCTCAGCTTCGCCGATGCCGTGAAGAACGAGCACATCGTCGAGAAGACGCTGCGCGAGGCGGGCGTGAACGTGGTTGACGGGTCGGCAACGCTGCCCGCCGATAAGACCTCGTACTCCAGCTACGCATCCGACGGCACCACCCTGGTGAAGGAGAACTGCTCGTTTAGCGGCACCGTCGACATCAACGGAGCCGCCCATGCCTGGTCGAGCGTGCTTATGTACGATTACAGCACGGCAAACGCTTCGGGTAACCTGGCCGACACCGTGCGAATCATCTATATCTACGTGAACGCGTAGCTTGCAGCCGGCGGCCGGATTGCCGCCGGTGCTATTTGCGGCCGGGAACCGGGGTCTTGCACTTGACGCGTCGGGACGCAAGGACTTGGTCGATGGCCTGGGCTGGAGCTGGGCAGGCCTATCGGGCGCGTGTCAGCGATCAAGGGCTTGGAGCTGTCTCATGCGGCTTTCGCTTCTTGTGTCCATCTTGTGAACGCCGGCCGGTGAAAAGGGAGGTCCCTTGCGCTGGTCGGCGTTCGCGCTATAATAAACGAGCTGTTCACAAGCGGGGGCATAGCGCCTCCCACCTAGTTCGGCGCTTTCAAGCTGCTGATGGGTTGTATGAATACCTGAACATGGTTCGTTCATCACGCCCGCATGCTTGAAGCTGTGGGTTTTTTTATGCCATGCGATACCGCATGCAAGGAAGGAAGGTGAGTGCGATAGCCGCTCAAGAGCCTAGGCTCAACGAACAGATCACGGTGCGCGAGTGCCGCCTGATCGGGTTCGACGGAACGCAGCTGGGTATCTACCCGGTTGCCCAGGCGCAGCGCGTTGCTGACGACCAGGGGCTTGATCTTGTTGAAATCGCCCCGAATGCGGAACCGCCCGTGTGCCGCATCATGGATTACGGCAAGTTCAAGTACGATCAGGCCATCAAGGCGAAGCAGGCTCGCAAGAACCAAAGCAAGATCGAGACCAAGGAAATGAAGTTCCGCCCGAAGATCGACGTGGGGGACTACACCACGAAGAAGAAGCATGTGCTTCGCTTTCTCTCCGCTGGCAACAAGGTCAAGATCACCATCATGTTCCGCGGCCGCGAGATGGCCCATCCGGAACAGGGCCTGACCATTCTGGAGCGCCTGGCCGACGACCTGAAGGACATTGCGGTCATCGAGAGCCAGCCGAAGATGGAAGGCCGCAACATGCACATGCTCATCGCCCCGCTTCCCGCAAGCATGGCGGCGAAGAAAAAGAAGGCAAACGACAAGAAAGACGAAGGAAAGGACGAAGGCAATGCCTAAGATGAAGACCCATCGCGGTACGGCAAAGCGCTTCCGCGTTACCGGCTCCGGCAAGATCATGCGTGCTAAGGCCTACAAGAGCCACATTCTGACGAAGAAGTCCCAGAAGCGTAAGCGTAATTTCCGTCACGAGACCGAGCTGTCCGCCGCTGACCGTCGCGTCGTGGCCCGCAACCTCGGCCGTCGCTAAGTTTTAAAGGAGCAGTGATAATCAATGGCTCGTATCAAGCGTGCAGTCAACGCCAAGAAGAAGCGTCGCACCGTCCTTAACCGTGCAAAGGGCTACTATGGTGCCAAGTCCCGTTCCTACACCGCTGCTAAGGAACAGGTCCAGCACTCCCTGCAGTACCAGTACCGCGATCGCCGCAACAAGAAGCGCGAGATCCGTCGTCTGTGGATCACCCGCATCAACGCCGGCGCCCGTCTGAACGGCATGAGCTACTCCGCCTTCATGAACGGCCTGAAGAAGGCTGGCGTGGAGCTGGACCGCAAGGTGCTCTCCGATATGGCCATCAACGACCCCGCGGCTTTCACCGCCATCGTCGAGGTCGCCAAGAAGGCCCTGTAAGCTACATATAGCTTCATAGATGCAACACCCCGCCTGGAAATCCAGGCGGGGTGTTTTGCGTTCCGGCGGCGTGTTGCGGCGAGCGTGTTCGACGATCGCTTGTGGGCGGCCTGTTGCGGGCATTGATCGGATCGGCATTAAACCGATCGAACCGAAATGTTCGGCTTGCGAGTCGATGCTTTTGAATTGCAAGCACGTTACGGTTTGCGGTTTTACAGGGGGTTGGGGATAGTGCAGCATTAAAGGCGCGGTCCTTTTTTGCGGGCGTCTTCGCCATCTTTCAGGTGTTCCGAGATTTCGGACGCGAAAAAAGCGCCCCTTAAGGGCGCTTTCAACGTGCCATGCTATCGCGTGGCGCTAAAGCGCCTACGAAGCCTCCAGCTCTTCGTGCGTTCCGGACAGCGTGCGGCCGATATACGTGTGTGCAGCAGCGGACGCGGTTCCGGTGTAGCCGGTTTGAACCTCGATGCCGGCCGCTTTCAGGGCCGTCTCGGAGGTTGGATCGATCCTGTTGACGATCATGACGCTGACTTCAAGGTCCTTCAGCACCTGAGCCAGCTGAGCCGGAGGGAACGAAAGATTCGGCATGTTCTGGCAATCGGCGAACATGCCACGGTCAACGCGATAGCACATGAAACTAGAGCTGCGTGCGAACCTTGGCGCCACATCAAGCCCTTGACAAGCTACCGCTATGCGCATGGCGTCCTCCCTCCTAAAGACGTATACACTTTACCGATAGATTACCGGGCTTCTATGCGCCGGCCCCTTAACCGGCGCAATAGCATCTGTTAGCGGCGCCTGTTGCGCTGGTGCGCAACCTGGGCGCGATGGGCTCGTCCAGGACGGAAATCGCCGTTCTGCGTTCCGGTGGCGTTTGCCTTCGCGCGGTTGGCGGAAGCGTTCTTCTGGCCGGCGCTGCGCTTGTGCTGCGAGCCGTGATCGGCGTTGCTGTGCTTCCTCGCGGCGTTGGCCGTCCCGCTGGCGGGCTTCTCCGCGCCCTTGCGGTTGCCGCGTTTGGTGCGGCGGGTGTTCACCTCTTCGGCCTGTGCAGCCTCGCGGGCCTTGTCCTTCCTGCGATTGCGGGCAGCTTGCTCCTTTTTGGCTTGCTGAATCTCGGGGTCGCGACGTGCCTCGGCGCGCTGCGCCCTGGCCGCGGCCTCGTTCTCGGCTTCGTGCATGTCGAAGTTCTGAAGCTCAAGCTCGGGGATGGTGCGCTTGAGCAGCTTCTGGATGTCGCGCAGCGCGTCGGCGGTTTCGGGGCTGACGAAGCTGACGGCGAAGCCCGTAGCGCCTGCACGGCCCGTGCGGCCGATGCGGTGCACGTAGTCTTCGGGTTGCGTGGGCAGGTCGTAGTTCACCACATACTCGACTTCCTCAACGTCGATGCCGCGTGCGAGCACGTCGGTGGCCACCAGAACATCGGTGGTGCCGTTGGCGAAGTTCTCAAGGGCGCGTCGGCGCTGGTTCTGGCTGCGGCTGGAATGGATGGCCTCGACGGAGTAGCCGACCTTCTTCAGTCGGCGGCACGTGGCGTCCGCGCGGATGCGCGTGCGGCAGAACACGATGACGCGCCTGTGGCCGCGTTCCTTCATAAGGCCCTTGAGCAGCTCGGGCTTTACCGCCTGCTGCACGTGCATGACGTATTGCTCCACCGTGTCGGCGGTTTCGCCCTTGTGGGCGATCTCGACCATGGCGGGGTCGTGCAAAAGCTTGCCGGCCGTGTTCATGATGGTGCGGTCGATGGTGGCGCTGAACAGCAGGGTTTGGCGGTTTTGCGGCGTGGCGCCGATGATCTTGCGCATTGCCGGCCAGAAGCCCATGTCGAGCATGCGGTCGGCCTCGTCGAGCACGAGCACTTCCACGCTGCTCAAGTGGGCGGCCCCTTGGTCCATAAGGTCCACCAGGCGGCCCGGCGTGGCGATGAGCACGTCGACGCCGCGGTTGAGCGCTTGGATCTGCGGGTTGTAGGAAACGCCGCCGACCACGGTGAGGATGCGATGGTGCGTGTTCTTCGCGATGGTGCCGCACACCTCCCCGATCTGCTCGGCAAGCTCGCGCGTGGGGGTGACCACCAGCATGAGCGGGCCCTTGTTGCCCTTGGCATGCCCGAGCTTGTCCATGGTGGGCAGGCTGAATGCGGCGGTTTTGCCCGTGCCGGTCTTCGCGGCGGCGATCAGGTCGCGGCCTTCGAGCACCTTGGGGATGGCCTGCTCCTGCACAGGGGTGGGGGTGCTGTAACCGAGTTGGGCCACAGCTTGCAATGCCTGGCCCGAAAGGCCGAGGTCGTCGAAATGCGTCATGTAAGGTAGATCCTTTCCAGATGCGCGCGGCTCTATCGCACGTGCGCGGGTTTATGCCCCCAATAGAAATGGAGGAAGTGCTTCTTGTATAGCGGGTTTGCCGGGTCTTTCTCGACATTTGCCAGTTTCATGGCGGCGCACGCTATGTCGCGCGCAGCGTCGGGACGGCGAAGAAAGCTACCGTTGACCAGCATCGATCGGGCGCTCTCGGGGTTGCGCGAGATGTGGCGCAGCGCTTCGAGCAGCTCTCGCCAGGTGGTGACGTGCATGGCCGCGCCATGTGCGGTCAGCAGCCTGACGTTGGCGTTTTCCTGACCGTATGCGCGGCCTAGCAAGATCATGGGCACCTGGGCGCACAGGCATTCGGTGACGGTAAGGCCGCCCGATTTGCAGATGACCAAATCGGATGCCGCCATAAGCCCCGCCATGCCTTCCACATACTCGAGCACCGTCACGTAATCGGAGATGCCAAGATCGCTGCAGGCCCTTCGGAGATGGCCGGCGTACTCGGCGTCGTTCCCCGCGACGAACACGAAATGCAGGGTGTCACTGAACGTGTGCAGATACGGCAGCAGGTTGTCGAGCGCCGTTCGGAAGTGCACGTAGGGCCGGGGCAGATAGGCTCCGGCCAGTGCCAGCACGATGCGCTTGTCCTGCGGCAGCCCCAACCGTTGACGGGTTTGCTCGCGGTCGTAGCTTGCGCGGAAATCCTCGCGAGTGGGGATGCCGGTGATACGGATGCGCTGCTCGGGCACCAGGCGCGGGCGCAGCGTTTCGGCCATGCTTTCCGTGGCCACGCAGAACAGGTCGCTGGACTGATGCGGCCAGAGGCCCTCGGTCTCGTAGTCGGTGGGAACGCACACGATGGGGAAGTGCTGCCCGGTGAGCATACGCGCCGCCACGGCTACGTTGGCCGCGGTGATGTGCGTGCAGATGATGGCAAGCGGGCGCCGTTTGCGCACCAGTTCGGTGAACTTGCCGTACATCAGGTGCGACCATATGCTGCCGCCGCCCCACAAAAGCCTGCCGGTAAACGTGAAGCGCCACGTCAGGTCGTATATAGGGCGGGTAGGGCCGGTGAACATGGAAGCGGTTTTGTCGCCATCGAACACCACGCGGCCGAAATCGAGCACGTCAAGCACTTCGACCTCAAGTCCGTCGGGGAGCTTCGGCACATCCGGAAAGGCCTCGGTGGGCTGTTCGCGCCCTTCGGCCTGCTCGGCTTTCATGCATTCGAAGGCCTGCGCTATAGCGTTCGCCGCGCTGCGGTGTCCCGATCCCACCGAAGCGTGCATGACGATGACCAGCGGTGCGGCCTGCTCGTTTCGCGGATCGGTTTCGGCGGGGGTAGCGATGATGATTGCCTTCCCTTCAAGATAGCGAAAAAGCCGGCGAGCCGGCTTTCACTAATAAGAAGGGCCGGTACTCGACCAGCCCTAGCGTTCGAATGGTGCCCCCAACGAGAATCGAACTCGTGTCTCAGCCTTGAAAGGGCCGCGTCCTGACCTCTAGACTATGGGGACGGGTTGCGCTTCCGTCTCGAAAAGCAGCCCGTTTAGTATGCCAAAAAGCAATTCGTTTCGCAAGCCCCTATTGGGCGGTTGTGCATATTTCTTACACAACCTGATCCCGTTTCAACATACCGGAAGGGCTCGTTTCGCTAAAACCCCCGTAGACTGATGACCGTCGACAAGGGCGTGAAACGATCGGATGCATTGGCCTGCGCTGATGGGGACGCCCTTGCCGACGGAACAGGAGGCTGCGGGAGGCGTTTGCCCGCTGCGGTGCGTTAGCGTCCGTAGCGCTCGTAGGCTTCCGTGACCTCGATCTCGTACTGCTTGCGGTTGCCCTTGACCACCGTGTCCAAGATCAGGCCGCACGCGAAGCATAGCAGGCCGACGAACACCAGGCCCACCGCCAGAAGCGCCGTGGGCAGCTTCGGCACCAGGCCCGTGGCGGCGAACTGCGCGATGACCGGCACGCCGGCGACAAGCCCCAGCACCACGAACAGCAGCGCCACCCAGGAGAACAGCGCCAGCGGCTTGTAGTCCTTGAACAGCGACATGATCATCATGAGCACCTTGAAGCCGTCGGAGAAGGTGGACAGCTTCGACTCCGAGCCCTCGGGGCGGTCGCGGTAGTCGATGGGCACCTCGGCGATGCGCCAGCGCTTGTCGACGGCGTGGATGGACAGCTCGGTCTCGATCTCGAAGCCCGGCGAGAGCACGGGCATGGTCTTGGCGAACACCTTGTTGTAGGCGCGGTAGCCCGTCATGACGTCGGAGAACTCGAAGCCGTAGATGGCCTTGATCAAAAAGCGCACCAGGTCGTTTCCGAAGCCGTGGAAGGCGCGGTCGTTCTCCTCGCCGTAGGTGCCGTTCGACAGGCGGTCGCCCACCACCATGTCGGCCTCGTCGGCGAAAAGCGGCGCGAGCAGGGCAGGGGCGGCCTCGGCGGGGTAGGTGTCGTCGCCGTCGACCATGAGGTAGGCCTCGGCGTCGATGTCGCGCATCATCTGGCGCACGACGTTGCCCTTGCCCTGGCGGCGCTCCACCTTGACGATGGCCCCGTGGGCGCGCGCGATGTCGCCGGTGCCGTCGGAGGAGTTGTTGTCGTAGACGTACACGGCCGCCTCGGGCAGCACGCGGCGGAAGTCGTCGACCACCTTGCGGCCCGGGAGGTTCAGCTTAACCTCGCGGGCCCAGCCGTCGGCGCAGCGGACGGTGAAGGAGGGCAGGCCCTCGGAGTCCAGGCTCAAGCCCTCGGCGCGGACGGCATCGCCCTCTCGGCCGCCCACAAGCTCGACTGCGACGCCCGCGGGGCGCGCGAAGCCGTCGGCGATGAAGGCCGTGAGGTCGCAGGCGGACGGCATGACGAGCGTCCGCTCGACGCCGCCCGCAGCCGTCGAGGCGTCGCGCATCCGCGCGCAGACCTCGGCCTTGGCGCGCGCGATGTTCTCCCGGCTGCCGAGGATGCCGATGTGGGAGGTGCCGATGGTGGTCACGCAGGCGAGCGCCGGCGAGCACGCGCCCGCCAGGCGGCTGATCTCGCCGGGGTGGTTCATGCCGAGCTCGCAGACAACGACCTCGGAGTCCTCCGGGGCGGCGAGCAGCGTGAGCGGCATGCCGATGAGGTTGTTGAGGTTGCCGACGGTGGCATGGGTCCGTCGGGTGGCACCGAAGCCGGCGCGCAGCATGTCCTTCGTGGTGGTCTTGCCCACCGAGCCGGTCATCGCCACCACGGTGAGACGATCGCCTTGCTCGGCTGCCGCCTGGCGCAGTGCCTCCAGGTGGGTGCGGGCCAGCGCGCCGAGGGCCGCCACGGTGTCCTCCACGAGGACGAGCCCCATGGTCGGCTCCTCGGCCTGCCCCTGGGACAGTCCGCTG
>URQU01000030.1 GCA_900550055.1 uncultured Coriobacteriaceae bacterium
TAAAAAGTGATTCCGTCTGTCCAGTATCCGGTTCTCAAGGTTCCCGCCTGCGGGGTCTCCCCCGCGGCTTTCAGCCTCCCGCCTTGTCGGCGTTCGGCGCGAGGAAGTACTTTACCGGAGCGCCTCAGCGCTGTCAAGGACTTTTTTCGAAGCTCCTTTCCAGCCCTCGGCCGGTCGGCTCAGCCTCCCGTTCCGGTGCGCCCTTGCCTCAGGGCGGGGATGTATATTACGCGGCCGGCGACCTCTTGACAATCCCCTGATTCGGATTTTGCTCTTGTCTTCACATCCTGTACACAATATATGGCCTTTTCCTTTCATTCCTTGTGTCCATGCTTCTCTATCACCCTACATATGGTGGTAGTTTTCGATTGCAACACACCCTGACACAACGCAAATCCCCTTAGAACCAAGCCCTTTACGGCTTAGCCACGTTCATTCATTTCTTCATTTCCGGCTTATATAGAGCTTATATTTCCGCTTTTCCTTATTGCCTCTTTACCTTATTCGGCTTCTATTGCGCCTCGAGCATTCTTCCCCTCGAGCTTTCCTGTTGCTCATGCGGTGGATGACTCGCTTCGCCCTCTATGAGGTCCACGGCGTTCTGAAAACGGCTGTCCGCCGTTAAGGCGCAAAGCCTTGCCGCCTTCCTGTCCGCTTCCTGGCATCAATCGATTGCTCGATCCTGTCGTTTATCGAACAGTGATAAGCTAATCCCCTTAGACCGAAACCCTTTTTGCCCCGACCCGTTCGTCGGCAACCTGGAAACGGCTGTTCGCCGTAATCGGATGTGGTCTTGCCTCTACTCTGCTCTCTTCCTTGTTTTACTATGGGTTGATGAAGCTATATAAGGTGGTGATGGACTTGAGCGCAGACGTGCGGATCGATCTTCCCGAAGATGCCCTGGCGCTTCTTTCTATATTGGATGATGCCGGATTCGAGGCATGGTCTGTGGGCGGCTTTGTGCGCGACGCGCTGCTTGGCAGGCCTTGCTCGGATATCGATATCGCCTGCAACGCCATGTGGACCGACACGAAGCGCGCCTGCGAGCAAGCAGGATTGCGAATCCACGAAACCGGTGTGGCTCATGGAACCATCACCGTCATCTGCGGGGATTCCGCTTTCGAGGTCACGACCTTTCGCAGCGATGGGCAATATAAGGATGGAAGGCATCCCGATTCGGTGACATTCGTGTCATCGATAGAGGAGGATCTTGCCCGCAGGGATTTCACCATCAACGCTATGGCATGGCGACCCGACCGAGGTCTGGTGGACCCCTTTGGGGGAGAGGCCGATATCGAGCTCGGCGTTATCCGTGCGGTTGGCGACCCTCATCAAAGATTCGCCGAAGATGCGCTCCGTATTCTGCGGGCGTGCCGTTTCAGCGCTGAGCTTGGATACGCGATCGAGCCTTGCACGTATCAAGGGATGCTGGAAAACAAGGGTTTGCTGTCGAAGATATCCGCCGAACGCGTAACCCATGAACTGCAGAAGCTGCTGCTCGGTCGGCATGCCGGCGATGCCCTGCTGAGCAGTGTTGATGCGCTTTCGGCCGTTTTGCCCGAGCTTGTAGCAATGAAAGGCTTCGATCAGCAAACGCCCTATCATATATTCGATGTGCTCGAGCATACCGCTCGGGCGATCGATGGCGTTCCGCCCTATCCGTTGGTTCGCTGGGCGGCGCTGTTTCACGATATGGGCAAACCGGCCTGCTTCTTCAAAGACGAAAACGGCATCGGGCACTTTTACGGACACGCTGCAGTGAGCGTTCCCATAGCGCGCGGCATCATGCAACGGCTGACGTTCTCTAACGCATTCATCGACAGGGTGCTTGCTTTGGTGAAACGGCATGACGATGTGGTGCCGGCAAACCCTAAGGCGGTGAAACGAATGCTCGCCCGCCTTGGCGGCGATACCGAGCTGTTCGCCGCCCTTTGCGATCTGAAGCGAGGGGACGCGAGGGGGCAATCGCCGAAATTCAGCGGCCCGCGCATCGCGTTTGCCGACGATCTGCAGCGCACCTTGGAGGAGATACTCGCCACCAACGAGGCCTTCACGGTGAAGTCCTTGGCCATCAACGGACGCGACGTGATGAGGTTAGGAGTTGCTCAAGGACCCGAGATAGGGGAAGTCTTGGCGCGATTACTTGACGCCGTCATTGAGGGAGAAGTTGCAAATTCAGCGCCTGACCTGGAGAAATACGTGTTACAGCACCTGATCGGGGAAAAATTTTCAAAAAAGTTGCCAAAAAGTGTTGACGGAATAGGGGAAGGTGCGTAATATATCTTCTCGCGCCTGGCCCTCCGAAATAAATCGAAGGAAACGGCGCAGAGGATTTGCCACTGGGGTGTCGTCTAATGGCAGGACAGCGGTTTCTGGTACCGTATGTGAGGGTTCGACTCCTTCCACCCCAGCCATTTTTGGTAGATTCATTTAATGGCTCCGTCGTCTAGCGGTTTAGGACGTCGCCCTCTCAAGGCGAAGGTCGCCGGTTCGAATCCGGTCGGAGCTACCAAATGTACAGCCGAGGCTTATGCCTCGGCTTTTTGTTATCCATAGGCGAAAACGGCTCCCGAACCCCATAGGACCCCATAGGGCCCCATAGGACCCCATAGGTATCAGCAGGCTTATAGGGCAAACAGTGCGTCTGTATCAGAGGAATCGGCGCAGGCCGATGCTGCCTGCTCGGACTCGTCCGCTCGAATTCAACGCTCAGAAAAAAACGTGCGTCCGGACAACACCGAATCCCTGATATGCATCGGCGATGCTCAAGCGACTACTCGCAAGCAAGCCTTCGCCATCGAGCGAATCGTTATGCTCATCGACGATACCGAGATAAAGAGGCGACCGCATAGGGGAACTTCGCGCGAAAAACTCCGCAGGCCCTTTTGGGTTATCGCACGTTGGCAGCTAATCACGCTTGAAGCCAGCACCGCCACGAACATGATGCCAGGCCCTACATGCAATCTTGGGCCGATTCATAAGGGCCGGCAACACAGCGCCCCCGATGCTCGATAAGGCGGCGCCTCTTCTGGATACCCGGGTGATCGCACTGGACATGATGGGTTGATTGGATATATCCTCGCTGGCATGTGACGAAACCGAAAGGCCGACAGACGAGTCGATGAGAACGACGCGTCATCAGGTTGAGCCTTCATCGTTTGGAGGAAAGGTTGACCAACATGCGAATCGACCGCATTCTTTGCAGCAGGCACGTATTCACCGGTTTGACCGATAGCGCAGAAGAGCTTGCCATCGCCGTTTCCGGGGACAAGATCGCGTTCGTCGGAGCGAAGGAAGACGCGCTTGCGTTTGCCCACGAAGCCGACGGAAGCGCCGAGCCTGAGGTAGTCGACTATGGTGACGCCTTCATCGCCCCCGGCTTCCATGACTCTCATGTGCACTTCTTCCATTCCGCGGTGTACTCTTCCCCGCTTGCCACGAACTTCCTGGGCGACAACGAGGCCGACTGCGTCGAGCGGATGAAGCATTTCGCGCAGGGACGCCCTGAAGGGTGGCTGCTCGCCCAGGGCTGGCGCGAGTATCGGTGGGACCCGCCGGTGCTGCCGTCGAAGCACTCGCTTGACGAGGCGTTCCCCAACCGCCCCGTGGCGCTGTACTCTGGCGACGCGCACACATTGTGGCTCAACAGCTGCGCGCTGGCGGAACTGGGGATCGACCGCGATAGCGTGCCTCCTGCGGGAGGAAGCTACGACAGGGATGCCGATGGCGAGCTAACGGGCATCGTGCGCGAAGCGGCCGCCATGGAGCTGATGCCGCGCATCATGAACGCATTTTCCGATGACGAGATAGCCGATGCCTATCGCGGGTTTTTGCGCACGTTGGCGCAAAACGGCATCACGAGCGTTTGCGACATGTCGCTTATGGCCAACCCCGGCCTGGACTTCATCCGAGATGACGTGCATGCGCGCCTGCTGGACTCCGACGAGCTGACGTGCCGCGTGAACCTCTTCCCCACCCTGCTTGAGGATATGAGCAGGTTCGAGGCGATGTCTGCGCGCTATACGGGCCCGGTGCTGCGCTGCGCCGGTTTCAAGCAGTTCTTCGACGGCGTGTCCAGCCAGCATACCGCATGGGTGACCGAGCCTTATAGCAACGCCCGATGCGAGGACGACTGTGGCAGGCCGACCATCGAGCCCGATAAGATGCGCGCTCTGGTGATGAAGGCTGCCGAGAAGGGCTATCCCGTGCGCATCCACACCATCGGCGATGCGGCGATCCATGAGGCGCTGAACATCTTCGAAGATGCCCGTGCGCAATTCGGCCCGCTTCCCGAAGGTCGCCACAACTGCCTTGAGCACTTGGAGAACTTCCTGCCCGGCGATGTGGAGCGCCTGGCAGAGCTTGATGTGATCGCCGCGGTGCAGCCGCCGCATATGACGCTTGACCCGGGCGGCCCCGAGCGCGACCTGGGAGACGAGCGCGTGAAGCTGATGTGGCCGTTCAGGACCATGATTGACAAGGGCGAGACGCTGGCATTCGGCACGGACTCGCCGGTGGTGGACGTGAACTCCATGGGCGTGCTGTACAGCGCCGCCACGCGCCGCGACCCGCAAACGCGCGCACCCGAAGGCGGCTGGCGACCCGAACAGCTTATCAGCCGTGCAGAGGCCATTCGCGCATACACCGCCGGCAGCGACGCGGCGGCACAGCGCAACGGCGAAGCGGGCGTGCTGGCAGCAGGCAAGCTGGCGGACATGGCGGTACTCGACACCGACTTGCTGACATGCGCCGACGACGAGATCCTGGATGCGCACGTTACCGCCACCTGGATGGGCGGACGCTGCGTGTTCGAGGCCTAGAAAGACCGAAAGCGCCCCAAGATGGCAAGCGAGGCCCCTTCCGTTTCTGCGTTTTTGCGGAATGGAAGGGTGCTCGGTAAGCCTCTTGGGGCGCTTTGCGTTTATAACGTTTCGGCAGCCGAGAGCATGGGTGCGGCGTTGGAGGCGCCGCTTGTTTAGGCGTTGTAGGGCATGTGCGGCTTGCCGTGGCACCACATGTGATCGAGGGGCCCGCTTCCCTGCCCAAGATCGAGGCCGGTGGACAAAGCGCCGCGTACGAAGCCCTTCGCGCGGCGAACCGCCTGTTCAATGCCGTTTCCCTGCGCCAAGCCGCTTGCGATGGCGCTGGAGAGCGTGCAGCCGGTTCCGTGGGTGTTGCTTGTGACGATGCGTTTCGCCCTCAGCCAAGCATGGCGACCATCGGGCAGAAGGAGCAAATCGTCGGCGGTGTCGGCAAGATGACCGCCTTTGACGAGCACGGCACCGTTGGTTTTCCCCGAAAGCAGCTTCGCCGCCTGCATCATGCCGTCGTCGTCAACGACGGGAAAACCGCATAGCACCTCCGCTTCGGGCATGTTCGGCGTGATGACGTCGGCCAAGGGCACGAGGTTCGAGACCAGCGCATCGACGGCCTGCTGCTCGATAAGGCGCGAACCGCTGGTGGCCACCATGACCGGGTCGAGCACCACGTTGCTCGCCTGATGAAAACGCAGGCGCTCTGCGATGACGTTGATGATCTGAGCGGAGGATACCATGCCGATCTTCACCGCATCGGGGCGGATATCCTCGAACACCGCATCGATCTGCGCCCCGACCACTTCAGGCGAGATATCCTGCACGGCGCGAACGCCGCAGGTGTTTTGCGCGGTGATGGCCGTGATGGCCGTTTCCGCGTAAAGACCGTACGATGCTATGGTTTTGATGTCGGCCTGGATGCCGGCCCCTCCGCTTGAATCGGAGCCGGCGATGCTGAGCACTGTTTTCATCGGATACCTCCCTTTGACGCTCAGCGCCCTTCCACCCTGCTTACTCGTTATCGAGGTCGATGACGAGGCCGTCCATGATGGTGTTAACGGTGCGCACCGCGCACATCTTGCCGCACATGGTGCAGGTTCCCTCATTGCTCGGCGGGGCGCTTTCGAAGACCTTGCGCGGACGGACCGGGTCGATGGCCAGGCTGAACTGCTCTTCCCAATCCATACGACGGCGAGCATCGCTCATACGGTTGTCGCGGTCGCGGGCGCCAGGGATGCCCTTGGCGATGTCGGCAGCATGCGCGGCGATCTTCGTGGCCACCAGGCCATCGCGCACATCCTGGGCATCGGGCAGGCGCAGATGCTCGGCGGGCGTGACATAGCACAGGAAGTCGGCGCCCGAGGAAGCCGCCACGGCACCGCCGATGGCGGCGGTGATGTGGTCGTAGCCCGGGGCGATATCGGTTACGAGGGGGCCGAGCACGTAGAACGGCGCGTTGTGGCACAGGCGCTTCTCCAGGCGCATGTTCGCCTCGATCTCGTTGAGCGCCATATGGCCGGGACCCTCCACCATGACCTGCACGCCGGCGTCCCAGGCGCGCTTGGTGAGCTTGCCGATCTCGATGAGCTCGGCGATCTGCCCGGCGTCGGTTGCGTCGTAGGTGCAACCCGGGCGCATGGCGTCGCCGATGGAGATGGTCACATCGTGGGCGTGCAGGATCTCGAGGACCTCGTCATAGTGCTCATAGAACGGGTTCTCGTTGCCGGTGGCCTCCATCCAGGCGAAGATGAGGGAGCCGCCGCGGCTGACGATGTTCATGAGTCGGCCGGTTTCCTTGAACGACTCGATGGTGCGGCGGTTCATGCCGGCGTGGATGGTGACGAAGTCGACGCCGTCCTCGGCATGGCGGCGCACCACGTCGAGGAAGTCCTCCGCCTTGATGGCGATAAGGGCCTTTTCCAGATAGCCGATGGCGTCGTACATGGGCACGGTGCCGATCATGGCCGGTGACTTTTCGATGAGCTTGGTGCGGAACGCCTGGGTTTTGCCGCTGTTGGACAGGTCCATGATGGCCTCGGCGCCAAGCTCGATGGCCGTATCGACCTTCAGCCACTCGACGGATTCGTCGGCAAGGTCGCCGGAGATGCCCAAGTTGACGTTGACCTTGGTGCGCAAGCCCTCGCCGACGCCCTCGGGCGACAGCGACGCATGATGGATGTTCGCCGGGATGGCGATGCGGCCGGCGGCAACGCCTTCGCGGATGAACTCCGGGCTGCGGCCTTCCTTCTCGGCGACCACGCGCATGGCGGGCGTGATCTGCCCCGCGCGGGCGAAATCGATTTGCGTGATGAGGTTCGAGGATTCGTTACCCATAGATGCTCCCTTCGTTGGCATTACCCATGCAGGTTCGGCGGGTCGAGGCTTGTACGGGGCCTCCTCTCAGCCTGCCCGGCGCGCAGCGCTAGCAAGCTCCCCCGATATACGGTTGTTTCGGCCGTTATTATATCCCCGGCTGCTCAGAAGTTTCCCAAGGCAAAGGATAAAAGACATAAAGCGTGCCCGACTCCACGGCGATGGTGGCCTCCTGGCCGATAAGCTCGTTGGAAAGCCCGAGGCTGGTTCTGTTGGTGAGGGGCTCATCGTCAAGCGAATACTCCAAGCCCCGCTCGATGACGCCCTCGGCGCGATCGTTTGCGGCGAAAACCGAAACGGTGCCTTTCTCCACGTTGTCGGGCAGAGTGAACACGTCAGGGCCGGTGACGCATCGGATGGCGAAACCATCGGCGATGCCGGTGACGTAGAATCCGCGCTCCGAATACGCGGCGAACAGCTGCAGGTTGGCCAGCGTATGGTCGAGCCTGCCGCCGATGCCGCCGTATACGTAAATATCGGAATGATGGTAGTTCGCCGCCCTTTGGAGAGCGAGCTCCATATCCGAGGCGTCCTTGTTCACGGGATGGCGGGAGACTCGCTTCGCGCGAGGAACATATCCAA
This sequence comes from uncultured Coriobacteriaceae bacterium, assembly GCA_900550055.1. GTDB lineage: Bacteria > Actinomycetota > Coriobacteriia > Coriobacteriales > Eggerthellaceae > Senegalimassilia. The sequence continues at coordinate 7,770 of URQU01000030.1, forward strand.
GGGAGTCGAAATCGCCGATGGCCATGTCGGGCGCGACGCCGAGCCGATCGAGCGGGGCAAAACCGCCGTCGACGGCGATGACGAAGTCGAAAAAGCCTTCGTTGTAGCGTGCCATGAAATCTTGTTCGTTGAAATATGTGGCGCCAACCAATGCGCAGGTTGTCATGATACTCCTTGTTTCGGTTCCGATATGGTAGAATACCACACTGCGAGCGGGCCAGACGATCGCGCGCCGCCTTGAGCAGCGTGAGGAAAGTCCGGGCTCCAAAGGGCAAGATGCCAGCTAACGGCTGGGCGGGGCGACCCGACGGAAAGTGCCACAGAAAAGTAAACTCCCCCGTGCAAGCGGGAGAAAAGCTGAAACGGTGCGGTAAGAGCGCACCAGCGCGTTGGTAACAACGTGGCTTGGAAAACCCCATCTGGAGCAAGCGCAAATAGGAATGCCATACGGCCGCCCTTCCGTGCATTCGGGTTGCGTGCTTGAGACGCGTGGTGACGCGCGTTCGAGATAAATGGTCGTCCAACGACAGAACCCGGCTTATCGACTCGCTCGCGGTTTTCAAAAGGCTCCCGTTCGGGAGCTTTTTTGTTACATGGGCATCGCGCCTATCGATGTCCGGCTACAAAGGATGCTTGGACGCGCGTTGTAGCCGAGCCCCATTGGACCAGCGAATGCAGGTAGGTTGCGGCCAACCACCTGCAGGCTACGCTCGTGCCTCTGAGCCGGACGAGCAATCCACTTGGATGCGACTTCTAGCGGCCGAATGCAGGTGGCTTGAGATGCATCATGTGCTGGGCAGCGCCGATGCCTTTGACTCGGACGCGCATTCCGTCTTCGCCTCACAAGCCAGACGCGTACTCGGCGTTATGGTCAGCATTCCTTCCTATAAGCCGAAAGCGGGGATCAAGCTTCGGCTTGATCCCCGCTGTATGGTGCGCATTGCGCAAAAGCGCTATATGAAGATGAACGAGCTAGCGGTTACCTTAGGGCTGCAGTACGCCTTTCGGCAAACCCGCAGGCATTTCCCGCTGCGAGTTAGTCGAGATCGTCGATCTCGAAATCGTCGGCGGCGTCGCCGAAGCCGGAGAAGTCCTTCTCGACGCTGGAAGCCACAGGAGCGACCGAGCCGGTGATCGCAGGAGATGCACCGGTTGCAGCGGCGGCCGGAACGGCGACCGGCATGGCCGGCGCGTTGTCATAAGCGTCGGAGCCGTCAACGGTGAGCGGAGCCTGCGGCGCGGTTGCGGCAGCCTCCTTCACGACGGGCTCGGGATCAACGTGCGTGGCATAGCGGCCGTGCTGGCCGGACGTAAGCGCGCCAGCGGCCTTCGGGGCCTTCTCGCCGATTTCGGCAAGCTTGCGAGTGGCATCGGTGATGAAGTCGTTGAGCAGGTCGCGATAATCCTCGCGCGCCTCCTCGCGATCGTTCTCGAGTTTGTGGATGGCGTCGATGACCTTCTGGCGATCGTTCTCGGCCTTGTCGAGGATGCGGTCGGACTCGTCCTCGGCGTCCTTGATCGTGGCGGCAGCATCGGCCTTGGCGTTGGCCAGGATCTCGTCGGCGGAGCGCTGGGCGATGATGAGCGCCTGGGCGATGGCGTTGCCGTCAGCCTTCTTGGACTCGAGCTGCTTCTCAAGCTCGGCGATGCGGGCGTCGCGCTCGGCGATGGCGGCATCCTTTTCAGCCAGAATGGCCGGGTCGACGGAAGCTGCGAACTGATCTTCCTGCTCGACGGCGAGCTCGGGCTCGGGCTCGTCGAACGCCTCGTCCTCGAAGGTGGCGGGGCGGTCGAAGCCGGCGAACGTATCCTCGCTGACCTGGCTTTGCAGCGAGGCGATCTGCTGATTCAGGCCGTCGATCTCATCGGCGACGTGCTCGAGGAAGACATCGACCTCGTCGACGTCATAGCCCTTGCGATCGATGGAGAAGCTTTGGTTATGGATTTCAGCAGAGGTGATAGCCATCTTTGTATCCCTTCATCTGACGTGCGGGAATGCGCAGGTGCGCACCTAGAACAAGTTTACCAACAAACGTACACCGAATTGTAGTACAAGCAGCGCGACGATGGGCGTTACGTCCACCATACCTCCAATAGGGGGGATCAGGCGCTTGAACAGGTTCAAATACGGATCGCATATGCGTGCGAGCACGTTGTTGATGTCTGCGAGGATGCCCCGATCGGTCGGGAACCATGACAGCATGACGTATACGAAGATGATCATGCTGTACGCATCGGAAAGCGACACGATAAGGTACTTCAAACTGAGCATGCGGGCTGTTTCGCTCCTTGCTAGCGCCCCCAGGCGCCAAGCCCGGGGATAGGTTTCGATATGTGAAGATTACAGGATGCCCTGCGAACGGAGGCTTGCACGCTCCGCCTCGCTGAGAGCAGCCCCGCGCGCGATGACGAACACCTTGTCCGCGATGCAGTCGACGCTGGCGTCGAGGGCGCTCGAGACGCCGAACGAGAAATCGAGGACGCGCTTTGCCAGCGCATCGGGGGTATCCTTGAGCGCAAGCACCACGGCGTCGCCGGCTTTGAGGGCCTTTGCGACCTTCTCGCACTCGCCGTAGCTGGCGGGCTTGACGATGGTGAGCGAACGCGTGGGGTTGTGCGTGCCCGTTGCGGTGCCCTCGTAGGCCTTGTACGGGTCGAACGAGGAGGCGGTCGAAGCGGCCTTGGCTGCCGCCGTGAACGCGCCCTCGATGGGCTTCGCGGCCGTTTGGGCGGCCGGAGCGGCGCTGGATTCGGCTGCCTCGGCGGCGGCGGTGCTGAACAAGGCGTTCAGGCTTTCCGAGCGCTCCTGGTTGGCAGCGGCCGCAGCACGCGCGTTGGGCGTGTTGGCCGGAGCGGTGAACGCGGGATCGACCATGGTGCGGTTGCCGAAAGACGGGGAGCTGACCTTGCGCGGGGGCAGCGGATCGCGGTTCAGGCTGTCGGGCACGGTGGTATGCGCGCGCACATCGTCGATGGAGACGAGCTTGGCCGGACGATACCCACCCGAGCCGACCGAGGGACGGGCATGGTTGCCGCGCGCGGGGCGCGTGGTGACCGAATCGTACGGATCGTAGTTCGAGCTGGGGGCAGCGTCGTCCTCTTCGTAGTCATCATCATAGTCGTCGTAGTCGCCGGAATCGTAGTCGTCATAATCCCTGCGGCCGCGATCGTAGTAATCGCCGCCATCGGAGAACCCGAGCTTGGACTTGATGCTGTCGAGCATGCCTTCAGGCTTGTTGAACTTGGGCATTGCCATACCGCTCTCCTGCTTCGTTTCTTTAGGACGGCGGTCGACGCCGCCGCTGCATGTTCGGTATTGCGGACGCGAGCCTTATGCCTGAACGGACTCGAAGGAGTCGCTGAACAGAGCTCGGCCTATCCGCACCATGGTAGCACCCGCGCAAACGGCCTCGCGCCAGTCCTCGCTCATGCCCATGGAAAGTTCATTGAAGATAGCGGCCTGCTCGGAGGGAAGCTGGCTGCGCAGCGTGTCGCGCAGAGCCGCCAGGCCTTCGAAGCATTCGCGTGCCACTTCGAGGTTTCCCTGCGGCGCCATGGTCATAAGGCCGCGAATGGCGATATGGGGGAACGTCTCGGCAAGCTGAAGCGCGTGGAGCGCCTGGTCAGGGGTGAAACCGCTCTTGCTTTCCTCGCCCGACACGTTGACCTCGAGCAGAATGTCCTGAACCTTGCCAAGGCGCTCGGCCGCTTGGTCGAACTTGGCGAAGTGCTCCTCTTTGCACACGGAGTGGACAAGCGTTGCGCAGGCGACGATCTCGGGGATCTTGCGCGACTGCACGTTGCCGATGAAGTGCCAGGTTTGCTGCGGCAGCTGGGCCACCTTTGCGGCAAGCACGTCGGGGCGGTTCTCGCCGAAATCACGGGCCCCCGCGGCGATGGCCGCGGAGATGGCGGGCGCATCGACCGTCTTCGAGACGGCGATGATCTTCACCTCGCGCGGGTCGCGCCCGCACGAGGCGCACACGCGGGAGAGCTCTTCAAGCGTTTCCTTGTAGTGTTGAGCGAATGGCATGGCTATGCTTCCTTTCGAAACGCGATGGCGCCATGGCGGCCGCACGTGCCGCCGGACGCCCGATAGGAGAAGTACTGCTGCGGATGGCATTGCGTGCAGATGCCCGCATCGCAGATGCGGGCGAGATCGACGCCTACGGCCGCAAGCTGCACGCGCAACGCGTCGAGCATGCTGACATGGCGCGACGGGCGAACGCAGACTGGGCCGAACAGCTCGGCGAAGCGCTGTTCCACCTCGGCCCCCACCTCGAAGCAGCAATCATGGATATGCGGGCCGATGTAGATGTTGTAACCGGCAGCGAATTCGAGCTGCTGATCAGGGGTTTTGGCGCCATCTTCATGCGCTAGGCGCTCGACGCAGGAAGCCGCGATGCCGCCGACCACCCCGCGCCAACCCGCATGGGCAACGGCGAAGCGCCCTGTGGGCGACACCGCGATGACGGGCGCGCAATCGGCGAAGCACAGCATGGCCGCAACGTCGGGCGCGGTGACCACAAGGGCATCGGCGGCGGCCTGCGCACGTTGCTGGGCCGCCACGACGCTGGCGGCATCGCACGAGTCGATGCAGACGATTTCCGTGCCGTGCACCTGGTTGGGCACGACGACCGGAACGCCTTCGCCGTCGAGCGCCTGCATGGCAAGGCGGCGGTTTTCCATGACATGATCGAGGTTGTCCTGCACGTGGGCACCAAGGTTCAGCGAGACGAACGGCCCCTGGCTTGCTCCCCCATCGCGACCGGTGAAGGCGATGCGGACGCCGCACGCCTGGAACAGCGCATCATCGGTGAGCATGGAAATGCGACGCGCGCCGCAGGGGCGCGCGTCGAGTGTCGGTGCAGGTAAGGTTTCGCACACGGTATGCAAAGCTATGACTCCTTAGCGCTGGCGCTTCAGAAAATCGGGGATGTAATCCTCATCGGCGAAGCGGCCAGGCGTGCTGGTGAGTGTGGAATACGTGGACGGCTGAGGCGCCGGAGTCGGCTCAGGGGCCGCCGTGGAGGCGAACAGGTCCTTGCGGTTGAAGTCCATAGCGGACTGCTGGGGCGCATTGACCTTGAAGCCGGTTGCGATGACGGTGATGCGCACGCTGTCGCCCATGCTCTCGTCGATGATTTGGCCGTAGATGATGTTGGCGTTCTCATCAGCGCAGGCCTCGACGGTACGAGCCGCCTCGTCGACCTCGGTGAGCGTGAGGTCGGGACCGCCGGAGATGGAGAACAGCACGCGGGATGCACCGGCAATGGAAGCCTCGAGCAGCGCGGAGTTGGTAGCCTGCTGCGCGGCGTCGAGGGCACGGTTCTCGCCGGAGGACAGGCCGATGCCCATCATGGCGGTGCCGGCGTCCTTCATGACGGTGCGGATGTCGGCGAAGTCGAGGTTGATCAGGCCCGGGATGGTGATCAGGTCGGTAACGCCCTGGATACCCTGGCGCAGCGTATCGTCGGCGATGCGGAACGCGTCAAGCATGCTTGTTTTTTTATCGACGATCTCGAGCAGACGGTCGTTGGGGATGACGATGAGCGTGTCGACCTTCTGGGACAGCAGGTCGATGCCCTGCTCCGCCTGGTTGCGGCGGGTGCGGCCCTCGAAGGAGAACGGCTTGGTGACGATGCCCACCGTCAGCGCGCCGATTTCCTCGCGGGCGATCTCGGCGATGATGGGAGCGGCGCCCGTGCCGGTGCCGCCGCCCTCGCCGGCGGTGACGAAGACCATATCGGCCTCGGCGAGCGCCTCGCGGATCTCCGCACGGGACTCCTCGGCGGCCTGGCAGCCGACCTCGGGGTTCGCGCCGGCTCCCAGGCCGCGCGTGAGCTCCTCGCCGATGTGGATGGTCTTATCGGCATCCGACATCAGAAGGGCCTGACGGTCGGTGTTGACGGCAATGAACTCCACGCCCTTGACGCCCGCCTCGACCATGCGGTTCACGGCATTGGTGCCGCCGCCGCCGACGCCGACGACCTTGATGACCGCCAGATGCTCGCCCGTATTGTTTGGCATTGTATTCCTCCACACTATTACGCTTGCTTTGAGCTGCGTTTCACACACTCGTGGTTGTATTCACGTGGGATTATTTTACACAAAGAGGGTGGGTTTGCAACGTTTCGCCACCCAACGGCAACCACATGCACATATCAAAGCGGCCCGCACGCCTGCGCGCCGGGCCGCTTGGGGCTATAAGGAACGCCACGTGGGCCTATCGGGCGTGCGCACGTTGATGTACGTGACGCCCTCGGGATGCTCCTTGATGATCTGCAGGCACACGCGCTCCTTCTCGCGGATGTTGTCCGCCGTGCCGAAGACGATGTCGGGGCCGTCTTTGATGGTGAGCGTGGTGGATGCGGTTTCGGTGGCCTTTACCGAGGTGACGCGATCGGCAAGCTCGGTGGTCATGCCGGCCACGATGGCGAGCGCGTTGTTGACGTTGGCGTCGGTGCAATACGAACCGACGGCGGGCTTGGTGCCGTAGGGCACGTCGGTGATGTGCAGCACCGATTCGGCATCCTCATACACCTTCGAGTTGGTGCGGCGCCCCGCCTCGGAATCGCGATCGGGGATAGGCATGAGCCACATGCCGTCCGATGCGATGGCCCACTGCGTGGAGTTCTGCGCGTTCTCGTTGGGGACCTCCACCACCGCCGTGATGGTGCGCTCGGTGATATCGATCTGCAGGGTGTTTGGGAACACGCGCTTGATCTTCGCATCGGCGACCCATGCGTCCTTTTTCAGGTTCTCCTTGATGCCCGCGGCGTCCACGCGCAGAAGCGTGGTGCCGGCGGGCACGCCGGCAAGCTGCTGCATGTCGGAGGCGGTAAGGTGATCGGCGCCCGAAACCGAAACGCTCTCGATGGTGAACAGGCTGGAGTTGTACACGATGACCGCGGCGATGGCGAGCGCCGCTATGGCAGCGGCAAGCGCGCCGAGGCGCACCAGATAGCGCTGGTAGGTATGCCGCGCCCGCGCACCGTGGTCGGTTTGAGGCAGATCGCCAACGCGCACCGATGTGAGCCGGGCGCCGGGCGCCGGGCTGTATGGGCGCTGCGAGGCGCGCGGAGGGCGCGACCCGCCGCGGGGCGCCTGAGAGCGCCTATGCGAACCCGAGGAAGCGGACTTCCGGTTGTAATTCGATGCCATACGCCTCGTATACCTTCGACCTTGCCATGTTAATGAGTTCCAACACGTCCTGAGCGGTTGCATTATCCCTGTTCACGATGAAGTTCGCGTGAACCTCGGATATCTGCGCGCCGCCCGCGCGCGCCCCTTTGAGCCCCGCCTGCTCGATGAGCTGGCCCGCAGAGTAGCCTTCGGGGTTCTTGAACACGCTGCCGCAGCTTGGCAGCGTAAGCGGCTGCGTCTTCTTGCGGCGGGTATGCGCCGCCTCCATCTTGCCGCGCAGCAGATAAGGGTCGGCGGGCTTGACCGCAAGCTCGCACTCGACGATGACCTCGTCGGGGGAAAACGAGCTGGAGCGGTAACCCCAACGGATATCCGCCGCCTCACGGCGCACGAGCCCCGAGCGCGGCGATAACGTGGTGACCGAGACCACCCTGTCCGCTATCCCCTGCTCGCGGGTGCCGGCGTTCATGCGCACGGCTCCGCCGACGGTGCCCGGCGTGCCGACCGCGAACTCCAGGCCCGAGAGGCTGCGGCGAAACGCCTCCTGCACGACGCTTGACAGCGGCACCCCCGCGCCCACGATGAAGCTGCAGGTTTCCTCGTCGAAGCGGCAGGCGCGGAAATCGCGCCCGAGGGCGATGACGACGCCCGGGAACCCCTCGTCGGAGACGAGCAGGTTCGAGCCGCGGCCGACCGCCACCCACGGGACGCAGCATTCTTGACAGGCGCCCACCAGACGCTTGAGCGCACCGATGGATCCGACCTGCACATAGAAGCGCGCAGGTCCGCCGATGCGGTACATGGTATGGCGGCGCATGGGCTCATCGGGATAGACGTCGGCATCGAAGGCGCTGTCGACGAGCAGCGCCTCAAGCGGCGAGCATGCGTGACGCGCGCTCATGGCTACCTAGCCTCGCGCCTTAAGGAGCGCGTCGATGATCTGCGGGCCCATGGCCGTGACATCGCCGGCGCCCATGGTGATGACCAGATCGCCCGGCTGGAGCTTTTCCATGAGATGCGGGACGACGTCGACGCGATGGGCCACGAAATCCGCCTGCGGATGGCCTTCGTGCTCGAGCACGACGTTGAGGAACGTCTTGCCGGAGACGCCGGGCACCGGCGCCTCGCCTGCCGGGTACACGTCCATGAACGTGACGCTATCGGCCTTGTCGAAGGCGGCGCCGAACTCGTCGTGGAGCACCTGGGTGAACAGGGGCGCACGGGAATAGCGATGCGGCTGGAAAAGCACGTGGACGTGCTTGTAGCCAAGGCCCGCTGCCGCGGAGATGGTGGCGGCGATCTCGGTGGGATGATGCGCGTAATCGTCGACGACGGTGACGCCGCCCACTTCGCCGACCAGATCGAAGCGACGGCGGACGCCGGCGAAGCCCGAAAGCGCCTGAGCAACCTTCGCGGCATCGAAACCGAGCGCCCACAGCAGCGTGATCACGCCTGTGGCGTTCAGGACGTTGTGACGGCCCGGGTTCTGCTTGATGGCTCCCTCGACCTGCGTGCCGTCGGGCATAACGGCTGCATAGCGGCTGCCAATGCCGTGGGGCTCGTAGGAGATGATGCGCACATCGCAACCCTCGTTGAAGCCGTACGTGTACATACGACGGCCCTCGGAACGGGCGATCTCGACCACATGGGGCTCTTCGCCGCACGCCACGATGACGCCGTCTTCGGGAACGAGGCCCATGAAGTCGTGGAACTTGTCGTAGATCTCGTCGAGGTCCTTGTAATGGTCAAGGTGATCGGCCTCGATGTTGGTGACGAGCACCGCCTTAGGCGAGAGGTACGTGAAGGACTTGTCCGACTCGTCGGCCTCGACCACGTAATGGGCGCCGGTGCCGGAATGGGCGTTGGTGCCGTAGGCGCGCACGATGCCGCCGATAAGGAAGGTGGGGTCGGCGCCGAGCGCGTCGAGCGCGCTGGCGAGCATGGACGACGTGGTGGTCTTGCCGTGCGTGCCGGCCACGGCGAGCGTGTCCAGGCCCACGCCGAGATGCGCGAGCATCTGGGCGCGATGCCAGATCTCAAGACCGCGACGGCGCGCCTCGATGAGCTCGGGGTTGTTCTCGAGGATAGCCGTGGAGATGACGACGACCGGGTCGCCCTCGGGGATGTTTTCCGCCTTCTGGCCGATGAACACGGTGATGCCGGCCTCACGCAGCTGCTTGGTGTAGCGGCTTTCCTTGATATCGGAGCCCGACACCTGCATGCCCTGGTCGTGGGCCACGCGGGCGATGCCGCTCATGCCCACGCCGCCGACGCCGATGAAGTGCACCTGCTTGATGCGCTCTTCGCTCATGTTGCCTGCCTCCTGAAGCCTATGCGCCGAAGCCTTAGGTGCTTGCGGCGCGATGATGTGAAACCCGGGCGCACCCGGGAAACGGGCGGCGCAAAGGCCGCCCGTGCTTGCTCAAACTCTATTATCTTACCCTATTGCGCCGACTTGGATTCGCACGCCTTAAGGACTACATCAGCGAGCAACCCAGCCGCATCGCGGGTCTTCGCTGCAGCCGCGGCATCCGACATGCGCTGGCGGGCGCCTTCGTCCTCGATGAGGGTTTTGAGGTAGTCGGTGAACTGCCCGCCCTCGACGTCGGCATCGGCGACGAGGAACGCCGCGCCGGCCTCGACGCATGCGCGCGCGTTCATGGTCTGGTGATCTTCGGTGGCGTACGGGAACGGCACGAGCAGCGCCGGGATATGGCGCGCCGAGATCTCGGCGAGCGACGTGGCGCCCGCGCGGCTGACGATGGCGTCGGCGGCGGCCATGGCAAGGCCCATCTGATCGGTGTAGCCCATGAGGTGCCAGCGCTTGGCCTGCTCGTCGGTCAGGGAAAGCTGCTCGGCGACGCTGTCGAGTTCCTTAGGGCCCGTGACGTGCACGATATGCAGATCGGGATAGCTAAGCAGCATGTCCTTGCGCTGCACGATGGCCGCGTTGAGATGGCGCGCGCCCAGGCTTCCCCCGGTGACGAGAAGCATACGCGCATCCTCGGGGACGCCGAACGCGGCACGGCCCTCGGCGCGCGTTGCGGCGAACACGCTTGCGCGCACGGGGTTGCCGGTGAGCACCACCTTGCTTTTATCGGAAAGCGCCTGGGCGGCATGCTCGTAAGTCAGGCACACGGCGCGGGCTTGACGGGCCAGGTACTTGTTCGCCATGCCCATGACCGAGTTCTGCTCGTGAACCACCACGGGGATGCCGCGCTGCTCGGCGGCGCGGGCGACCGGGATGCAGACGTAGCCGCCGAAGCCCACCACGCAGTCTGGATGCACCTCGGTGAACCACTTGCGCGCCAGCTTCGTGGAGCGCTGGATCTTCATGATGGCCTTCGGCAGCGTGAGCGGATGGTTGCGGTTGAAGCCGGCGGCCTCGAAGGCCTGGTACGGGATACCCGCCGCGGGGACGAGGCGCGACTCGATACCGCCGGGCGTGCCGGCGAACAGAACCTCATGCCCGCGCTCGCGCAACACGTCTGCGAGCGCAAGGGCCGGATTGATATGGCCGGCGGTACCGCCGCCGGAAAGGACTATGCGCATGATGTCACCTCCGGGATGAAGAATGCGTTTGACGGCGCCGCGCGCCTTGCGGGGCGCGCGTGCGCGAATCGGCCCTGCCGCGGCCGCGCGGGACGTCGCGGGAGCCGCGGGCGTCGTCGTCGACCGCACGCACGACGCGCAGGTTCGCGCGACGTCGATCGTAAACGGTGGTGGCATCGGCGTTTCGGGAAACCGCCAGGATGATGCCGACCATCATGAGCGACGCGATCAGCGACGAGCCGCCTGCGGACACGAACGGCAGGGGCTTGCCCGTGGTGGGCACGAGGCCGATGACGCAGCCCATGTTCAGAAACGCCTGGAACACGAGCATGATGGTTACGCTGCCCGCCACGATGCGCTCGTTGGGAGTGGCTGCGGCGCGGGCGATGCGCATGCCGGCGAACAGGATGCAGCAGAACAGCGCGATGACCACAAGGGCGCCGAGCATGCCGAACTCCTCGCCGATGATGGAGAACACAAAGTCGGTCTCGGATTCGGGAAGGTAGTCGTACTTCTCGCTGGAATTGCCCAGGCCCACGCCGAACAGGCCTCCCTCGGCGAACGCGTAGAAGGAGTGGATGGTCTGATAACCGTTGCCCCTACCGCCTTCGCCATCATTCCAAGGGTTGTACACCACGAAGCGGTCTTGGCGATAGCCCGAGCCGAACAAGACGATGGCGACGATGGCGACGACGGCCGCGCCGGCGATGGCGAGCATGAGCTTCGCGGGGGCGCCGCCGAACCACAGCACCGCGTACACGCCCACGAAGATGATGATGGTGGTTCCCAGGTCCGACTGCGTGAGCAGCAGGAACAACGTGGGAGCGACCACGTATATGGCCGCCCTGATCATGGTGGCGTTGAACCCGGCGCCTTCGTTGAGGTCGTCCATGAGGTTGGCGGCCATGAGCACGATGGCTATCTTGGCGAACTCGGAGGGCTGCAGCGAAAAGGGGCCGATGACGATCCAGCGCTGGGCGCCGAGCGCGGCGGTTCCGAAAAGGAACGTGATGACGAGCAGCGCCACGCATAGCCCCCAATAGCCTTTGACGATGGCGCCCTTCCAACCGCTGCGCGGGAGCATGAACCAGATTGCGACGGCGATGATGATGCCCGCCAGGGAGTAGACGAACTGGCTGATCAGCTTCGCCGAAGGGTTTTGCTGAGCGATGTAGTCCGAATACGAGATGGTATCGCGCAGGTACTGGCCCGCCTCGGTGTCGGCATAGTAGTTCGTGGCGGCCTCGGAGAGGATGGTGACCTGCGAGGCCGAGTAGATCATGACGAAGCCGATGAGCGTGAGGGCGACCACGGCCACCACAAGCAGCACCTGGGGCCAGATGACCGACTCGGCATCGGAGCGCCTATTGCGCGCGGAAGCCATGCAGACCGCCCTTACGCGCCAAGCTCGGCGGCGCGATCGGCCACGAGCTTCTTAAAGACCTCGCCGCGCTCCTCGAAGGAGTGGAACTCATCGAACGATGCGCAGGCGGGCGAAAGCAGCACCACTTCCCCGGCCTTGGCCTGTTCGAGGGCGACGTCGAGCGCGGACTCCATGTTCTTCGCCGTGAGCAGCTGGAAGCCTTCCGGTGCCTGCTCCCGGCGCTCCTCGAACGCCTGGGCGAAGCGAGCGCCCGCCGCGCCGAAGCACACCGCGGCGCGCGTGTGGGCATGGGCGGCCGCGACCAGGTCGGCCAGGTCGGTGCCCTTGTCGTCGCCGCCGAGCAGCACGATGGGACGGGTATGCGGGAACGCCGCCAACGCCTTGAGCGTGGCATCGACGTTGGTGGCCTTCGAATCGTTATAGCATTCGGCGCCGCGCACGGTGCCGCAGGGCTCGATGCGGTGCTCAAGCGGGCTGAACGTGGCGAGCGCTTCGCACACGGCCTCATCGGAGGCGCCGGCAGCCAAGGCCGCCGCTGCGGCGGCAAGCGCGTTGCCGGCGTTGTGTGCGCCCTTGATCAGCAGGCTATCGGCGTTGATAAGGGCAAGCTCTTGCCCCTTGAGGGCCACGGTGAGCACGCCTTCGCCGTTGATGAACGCAGCGTTGTCGGAGCCGCAACGGGCGCGCATGTCGCCCTGCAGGCCTTCGGCCGTGCCCATGGGCACGACAGCGAAACCGCAGCCGCCGGCGATACCGCGCAGACGGCGAACCTCGGCGCGCACGACGTCGTTGGAAGCGTCCATGACCGCAACGGAGCCGGGAACCTGAGAAAGGTTGTCGAGCACCTTCATCTTCGCGGCAGCGTAGTTTTCCAGCGTATGGTGCCAATGCAGATGGTCGGGCGTGATGTTGGTCAGCACACCGATGTCGGCCCGGAACCGGAACATGCCGTCCAGTTGGAACGAGCTGAGTTCCAGCACATACCAATCGTACTGCTGCGGCATCGGCTCATCCACACCAGTCGCATTGACCCGTGCCAGCGCCTCCCGAAACGCCTGAGACTCATAGCCGATGAGCATGCGGTAATTGGACAGAAACCAGAAGAAAAAGGGTTCTTCCGAAGAAAAGATCTTTTGCGTTTCACAGTCGGGACTTTCCGGGTAGAACACCTGGTAAAGGTCATTGCCCACCTGATAATAAAAAACATATTCCCCGGGCAGAAAGGCTGAAACACTGCCCGCAATTTCGGTGGGAACTTCATATATGGCGGCCTTTTTGTATTCCACTCCGCCCGCCGCCGTTAAAACCAGCTGCGAAGTCGGGAAATAAACCGTCCTGCCATATCCGGACCCGCTTGCGCAGGTAAGAGACTGGCACCAGTTGATGTACCGTTCCCGTCCAAAGTATTCCTCCCGGCTCATCGTCATGCCATGCCCGGCAAAATCGGGCGTGTCCGCCCCAAGCGCTTCAGAGGAGACCACACTCTGCGCCTGCCCATCCGTCTGCGTTCCGGGATC
>URQU01000031.1 GCA_900550055.1 uncultured Coriobacteriaceae bacterium
CTTGGTTCGTCCAAAAGCCCACGAACAGCGTCTCCGACGCGGGGGTTGCGCTGTCGGTGCGGCCGCAGCCGGCGCCGGCGTAGTCGCCGCCGTCGCTGCCATCGAAGCCTCTCTTGTTGTTGCCGTTGGCTATGCTGCATTCGCTGTGATCGCGGTTACCGTCGCTGTCGAAGCCGCCGCCAACGGCACCGTTCACGTCCCCGAAATACTCGCACGTCCCTTCCGGCAGCGCTTCGCGAACAGCCTCCGCAAGCTCGGCGGTATTCCCCGTTCTGCTGCTGAACACGATCGAATAACCCTTGCCGCTCATACCTGCCCTGCCTTCCGTTGCTTTCGAACGTTCTTGTTTTCCGAAGCGAAATCGTTTTTGCATTGATTCTATCCCTCGGCAAGCACCCCAGCACAACGTTGCCTGCCATCCTCTCCCAAAACGCAAAAAGCCCGCGGGAGGATTCCCCTCCCGCGGGCTTCGCAACCTCGGTCGCACGCCGCATGTCGCACGCCTTGCGCGCACGCGGCTCTCGCCCTACAGCGAGCTCGTCTCGCCGAGCGATTTGCCGGCGGTCTCGGGCGCCATGAAGATCGACAGCACCAATCCCAAGATCACCAGGCCGGCGGCCACCAGCATGGTGGGCCCGATGCCGAACGCGCCCATGAAGATCGGCGTGCCGTACGTCGCCACGATCGTGCCGACGCGCGAGATGCCGATGGCCAAACCCACGGCCGTCGCCCTGACCTCGGTGGGGAACAGCTCGTTGGGGTAGAGCCACTGCAGGATGCCCGGTCCGCCGCTGAAGAACGCGTACAGGCCGAACGCGCAGATGATCACCGGCAGCGGCGCGGTGGGGAACAGGCCCAGCACCACCAGGCCCACCGCCATCAAGAACAGCGAGCGGATCAGCAGCGGTCGGCGGCCCATGGAGTTCAGCCAGAACATGGCGGGCAGCGAGCCGACCAGGAAGAACAGGCTCAGCACGCTCTCGCCCAGGATCGCTCCCTTGCCGACACCCAGGCCGAACGCGGTCATAATCTGCGGGCCGAACGTGTAGATGGCGTACATGGGAACCACCTGGCACAGCGTGAGAATGCCCAGGAACACGATGCGCGCGGCATAGCCCTTCGAGAACACCTCGGCGAAGCCGGCCTTCGCCTTCGGCTCCTCTTCCTCGCCCTCAAGGGTCATGTCGTCGCCGTAGACGCGCAAGACCACCTTGAGCGCTTCCTCCTCGCGGCCCTTGCTCTTAAGCCACAGGGGGGACTCGGGAACCTTGCACCTGCCGATCAGCAGGAACACGCAGGGGATGATGGCCGACCCGAGCATCAGCTTCCACCCGTTGTCGACGTCGCACAGGCAATAGCCCACAAGCGCCGCCACGGTGGCGCCCAGGTACCACGCCGCCGAGACCATGCCCATGGAGATCGCGCGATGGTGCTTCGGCGTGAATTCGGTGATGAGCGACGTGGCGATGGGGTAGTCGGCGCCCACGAACACGCCGATGAAGAAGCGGTATATCACCAGCTGCATGGGCGTGGCGTCGGTCATGCTCAAAGCCGAGAACAACGCGATGGCGATGATGTCCAAGACGAACATCTTCTTGCGCCCGATGATGTCGGTCAGATAACCGCCCACGATGCTGCCGACCAGGATGCCCAGCAGTACCGACGCGCCGATCGCCGCCGTCCAATGCGTGGTCAGGCTCATCTGCGCCGTGATCTGGGTCAACGCCACGCCGATCAGCGACAGCACGTACCCGTCAAGGAAGGCGCCTCCGCTCGACACCAGCGTGATCTCGCGCAGAAACGGCGTCATGACGGCTTCGTCAAGGGTCTTCTTCCTGCCCTTCGCACCGCTCGCCGGCGCCTCTTGGGAGCCCCTGACACGGCCCGCGCCCTTCGCGGCCCGCTTCTCGCCGCCCTTCGGCGCCCAGGCCAACGGCATCACGTCTCGCTTTTGCTCGATTACGTCGTCCATGAGCGCCGTCCTTTCCGTTCGTTGCCGTTATTTCAAAAGCTTCTTCTCGATCTTCATGCTGCAGGTGCGGGGGAAGTCCTCGACGATCTCGACGATGGAGGGCACCTTGAACGCCGCCATGTTGCCCTTGCAGTACGCGATCACCTCGTCGGTACTGATGGTCGCACCGTCCTCGGGCAGCACGAACGCCTTCACCGCCTGGTCGCGGATGGGGTCGGGCACGCCGATGACTGCGGCCTCCTTGATGTCGGGGTGCTCCTCCAGGATGCCCTCGATCTCGGTGGTGGAGATGTTCTCGCCCGAGCGCTTGATCATGTTGCTCTTGCGGTCGAAGAAGAAGAACCAGCCGTTCTCGTCGTAGTAGCCCTTGTCGCCCATGCGCAGCCAGCCGTCGCTGGACAGCGCCTCGGCCGTGGCGGCCTCGTTGCCCAGGTAGCCGAGCATGATCGAGCGTCCGGGGACGCCCTTGATGCAGATCTCGCCCACTTCGCCGGCGGGCAGCTCGTTGCCCTCGTCGTCGATGATCTTGGCCTCGTAGCCCAGGCCCACACGGCCGATGGAGGGCCAGTTGCGCTCGCCGGTGGGCGGGTCGGTCAGCACCCAGCCGACGGACTCGGTGGAGCCGTAGGTGTTCATGATGCGAACCCCGTAGCGCTCCTCGAAGGCCTCCTTCTCGCGCGCGGACACGGGCAGGAAGTACAGCATATCGCGCAGGCAGTGGTCCTTCTCGTCCGGGTCAACCGGCTGCAGCATCAGCGTGCGCAGCATCATGGCCACGCACTGCGCCAGCGTTGCGCGGTACTGGCGGATCTGGCTCCAGAACCTGCTCGCGCTGTACTTCTCGACCACGATGAGCGTGGCGCGGGCGGTCATGACCGGGGTCAGCGCCGCCAGCTGGAAGTTGGAGTGGCACGCGGGCATGGTGGAGAACATGCGGTCCTCAGAGGTCATGGCCGTCTCCCAGTCGCCGTAGTAGCCGGAGTAGACCATGTTGCCGTGGGTTAAGATGACGCCCTTGGGGTTGGAGGTGGTGCCGCTGGTGAACAGGATCTCGCACGGGTCATCGGGGGACAGGTCGCTTGGCGCCTCGAACTCGACGCTCTCGCCGGCCACCAGCTCGGAGAACGCCGGGTAGCCCATGGCCTCCTTGCCGCCTGCGGTGCGGGCGACCACGATGCCCTGGTCAAGCCTGCCGCCGGCGTGGATGGCGTCGTAGAGCTCCACGTAGCAGGGTTCCACCACCGCGCGGCGGGTGGAGCACATGTCAAGCGCGTACTCGCACTCGGCCTGCAGATACTGCTCGTTCATGGGGACCAGCACGGCGCCGATCTTGGCAAGGCCGAACAGGCACATGAGGAACTCGGGGCAGGTGTGCATCTGCACGGCCACGTGCTCGCCGCGTTCCACGCCCTGGCGCAGGAACATGTTCGCCGTCTGGTTGATCAGCTCGTTGAAGGCGCGGTAGCTGTAGGTGGCAACGTCGCCCTTGCGGTCCTGGAAGATGAAGAAGTCCTTGTCGCCGCACTCGCGAGCGAGCTTGTCCCACAGGCTTGCGAGCGTTTCGTTGCCAACGATGTCGACCATGTCTTCTCTCCCTTGATCCCTAGCTTTGGCGCCGTTTCAGATGTCTTGCATTCGACGAGGGGCGCTTCAAACCCCGTCGGATACAAAGCCCCTATAGAAGCCGGGCCCTTCTCAGGGCCCGGCCGTCATCCTGAAAGGGGAGCCTTCCTTTCAGGACCTTCAGCGTCTCTCAGCTGTTATTCAGCGACCTTGACGACGCCGCTCTCGTTCAGCGCGGCGATCTGGTCGGCCGTGTAGCCGAGCTTGGTCAGCACGTCGGCGGTATCGCCACCCTGCTTGGGCATCGGGCGCCACACCTGGCCGGGGGTCTGCTGGAACTTCGGGAACACGCCCAGACCCTTGAAGGTCTTGCCGTCCTCGGTCTCCCAATCCATGAAGTCCTCGCGCAGCTTCAGGTGCTCTTCCTTCACGAGGTCCTCGAACTCCATGACGACCTGAGCGGCGATGCGGTGAGCAGCGAAGTCCGCCTCGATCTCGTACTTGGAGTGCTCCAGGCAGTACGCCTCGAACGCGGCCTCGATCTCGGCAGCGTGCGGGTTGGCCAGCCACAGGCCGGAGGTGTCCTCCGGGATGTCCTCGGTGCCCCACAGGTGACCCAGGCCGATGGTCTCCAGGAAGTACTTGTTCTGGTCGACGCCGTACAGGCACACGCCCAGGAAGCCGTCGTTGCACTTGTACTCGCCGATGCCGCAGAGGTTCTGGTTGCGAGCGCCCGGGCGAGGCCACAGGATGCCCTCGTTCAGGTAGTCGACCAGGTAGTACTGGCCGATGGCCAGCAGCGTCTCGTACATGGCCAAGTCGATGCTCTCGCCCTTGCCCGTGCGGTTGGCCTTATGCAGCGCAGCCAGGGTGGAGGAGACGATCATCAGGGAGTTGAAGTAGTCGCCAGCGTAGGGGCCGGGGTTCATCGGCTGCTCCTGCGTGCCGTTCTGGCTCATGTAGCCGGAGTAGGCCATGACGGTCAGGTCGTAAGCGGCGCGCTTGACCATCTTCGGGTCGCCGGACTGGCCGAAGCCGGACAGGTGAACGATGACGAGCTTCGGGTTGATCTCCCACAGCACCTCGTCGGTGATGCCCTTGCGAGCCCAGGTGCCGCCCTTGGAGGCCTCGATGAAGACGTCGGCGTCGGCCAGCATCTTGAACAGGATCTCCTTGCCCTCATCGGAGAAGTAGTTCATGGAAACGGAACGCTGGTTGCGGCGCTCGGCCTGCTTGACGTAGGCGGTGTCGCGGATGGTGTCGCCCGCGCCGGTGTTCTCCAGCCACGTGACGTCGGCACCCCAGTCGGCCATGAGGTCGCAGGCCTTCGGCGCTGCCAGCTCGACTGCTGCGTAAACGACCTTGACGTCGTCCAGAACGCCGAAGGACGGCTTGTTGGTTTCAAGAGCCATGATGAATTCCTTTCGATTCGGCGGCGCCTTCGCCGCGCCGCCGTCTGTTGGATCCGTTTGCTAGCCGCGTGAGTTAGTCGCGGTACTTCTTCAGCTCGAACTTGGAGGCGGTGAGGATCATCATCTCGTCGGTGCCGCCGGAGACGCGGTCCACACGCAGGTCGCGCCAGATGCGCTGAGCGCGATGCTCGCCGGCCACGGCGACGCCGGCCAGAACCTGCATGCCGTCGTCGACGACGGAGAAGGCGGCGTTGGCGCAGTAGTACTTGCACATGGCGGACGCACCCGGGTCGAACTTGCCGTCGTTGTTGTCGGCATCCCAAGCCGTTTCGTACAGCATGTTCTTCATGTTCTTCAGCTTGATGGCCATCTCGGCGACCTTGAGCTGGTTGAGCTGCTGACGGCCGATCGTCTTACCGAAGGCGATGCGCTGGTTGGCGTGACGGCAGGCATCCTCGTAGATGGCGATGGCGGTGCCGTAGTCGCAGGCGCCGACGAGCCAACGCTCGAAGTTGAAGTCGTTGATGCCGCGGGCGAAGCCGTTGCCCTCCTTGCCGAAGATGTCCTTCTCCTCCAGCTCGACGTTGTCCATGTAGACCTCGCAGCAGGAGTCCATGCGCAGGCCCAGCTTGTGCAGCGGGGACAGGGACACGCCCGGCTTGCTCATATCCAGGAAGAACTCGGTGAACATCTCCGGATCGTCGGCGTTCTTGGCCATGATGACCAGGTACTTGACGCCAGCGGAGGAGGTGATGAAGGTCTTCGTGCCGTTCAGGTAGATCTTGCCGTTCTCACGCTTGTACGTGGTCTGCAGGGCGGCAACGTCGGAACCGGCGCCCGGCTCGGTGCAAGCGGAGTTCCAGATCTGCTCGCCGGTGCCCAGGGTGGACAGCACGGCCTCGATCTGCTCCTCGGTGCCCTCGCGGATGATGGTCTCGAAGCCCGGCAGCTGGTACAGGACGTAGGTCGGGGCGCCGTAGCGGCCCAGCACCTCGTACACGGCCATCAGGGTGACGGCCGGCTGCTCCAGACCCAGACCGCCATGGCTCTCGGGGAGCATGATCAGGTCGAAGCCCAGCTCGCACAGACCGCGGACCCAGCGCAGCGGGTACTCGTGCTTCTCGTCGCACTCGGCGAAGTAAGCCTCCCAGTTCTCGCTCTCCATGTAGTCGCGGTAGCTGTCGACGATCAGCTCCTGCTCATCGGTCAATTTGAAGTCCATTGCATTCTCCTTGTCGATATCCAGAGCGGCCTTTTGCCGCGCTGTGATCACAATGTGGTGGGTAGTGCGTATCGGCTACGGTTAGCAGCCCATCTGCTGACGGAAGTGCTCCGCGCCGTGCTCGAGCGCCAGGTTGGCCTCGTCAAGCATCTTGGTGTAGTGCAAAAACGCGTGGATGACGCCTTCGAACATCTCGAAGCGATGGGGGATGCCGTACTCCTCGAGGATCGTCGCAAGCGCCGTGCTGTCGTCCTTCAAGGGGTCGTACTCGGCTGCGGCGATGTAGCAGGAAGGCATGTCGCGCGTAAGGTCGTTCAGGAAGAGGTTCGCGTAGGGGCTCGTCTCAAGCTGTGCCGTGTCCTCGGCGTAGAGCTCCTTGTACCACTGCCACTCCGCCTCGGTCAGGCCGTCCCAGGGACCGCCCAGAAGGCGCTGGGAAGCCGAATCCTTCAGGCCGTACCAGCCGTAGAACAGAAGCAGGCACTTGACGTAGTCGGAGCCGCCCAGCTCCTCGCGCAGGTACATGGTGGCGGCCAGGCTCAGGTGAGCGCCGCCGGAGTCGCCGGCGAAGGACAGGCGGTCGCCGTCGATGCCGTACGCCTCGCCCTGCTCGTGCAGGTGCTTGGCGGCGCAGGCGACCTCCTCGACGGCCACGGGGAACTTCGCCTCAGGCGAAAGACGGTAATCCACGGCTGCAACCGCGGCACCCGTCTTGCTTGCCAGGACGCGGCAGATGCGATCATGCGTGTCCAGGTTGCCCAGGACGAAGCCGCCGCCGTGCGCGTAGACGATCGCCGGCAGAGTCTCGCCATCGCTGGCAAGGCTTGCGCGGTCCTTGACGGGGTAGTACAGGCGAACGGGGATGTCCCCATGCGGGCCCTCGACCTTGCAGTCGACCTTCTCGGCCATTTCCGGGCCGCCCTCTACCCAGTAAGCACGCCCAGCGGTGTAGTTCAGGCGCATCTGCTCGAAGCCGGCGCTTGTGTCGTTGGCGTTTCCTGCGAGCTCGTCTTCCTTGGCGAGCACCGCGCGCATGCCCTCGTTGATTTTCGAGAGGACGTCGATCTTGTTCATGTCTCTTCCTCGATCTTCTATGGCGCCGCCTTTTGGGCGGCGCGCCTGAACGGCTGGGGTGGGTAAGTAAACGCTAGTTGGCGGACTCCGCCTCGGCGGCGGCGTTCTTCTTCATGGCGCGGCGCGTCATGACCAGGCAGATGCAGCCCAGCACGGCGAAGACGACCAGCGCGACGAAGATGGTGTTGAAGGCGTCCGCGCCCTGGGCGTCGATCAGGCCGCCGAACCAGGTGTGGACGAAGGTGTCAGGCAAAAAGCCGATGACGGACAGCAGACCCGAAGCGGTGCCGAAGATGCTCATCGGGACCTTTGCCTCGGTAAGGGGCGAGGAGCCGATGGAGAAGGCGCCGTAGGTCACGAAGCCGAGCAGGACGACCAGCACGGCGATCGGGATGACCATGCTCGCCTCGCGAGGCATGATCATGAAGGCGGCCAGCACGATGACGCTTGCGGCGAAGAAGATCAGAATCGACTTCGAGGGGCTCTTCAGCTTGTCGGCGAAGAAGCCTGCAGCCGGGCCGGCGATCAGACCGATACCATAGGTACGGATGAGGCCGACGACGGAGACGATGGCCACCGGAGCGGCGAAGCAGGTGGTCATGAACGGCGTGGTGTAGGTGACGCCCATGTACACCAGGTACACGAAGAAGTAAGCCAGGCAGGCCCAGATAACGCCGGGGTGCTTGATGGCCGTGACGACCTCGCTCAGGCTGAACAGCTTGGTGTTCTTGTCGATCTCGCCCTTGAAGTCGGGGATGAAGATGAAGGACAGCACACCGAGCACGGCGATGACGACGCCCAGGAAGACCAGCAGGATCTGGATGCCCTGGGAGGCATCGGCGATGGCGGAGATGATGGCCGTGTTGATCAGGCCGACGATCAGGCCCGCAGCGCCGTAGATGGAGTAGCTCACGCCGATCTTGGAGGCGTAGTCGGACTCAGAGCAGCACAGGCGGACGATCTTGAAGCGCGTGCCCCACCAGATCAGGATGGAGGTGATGCCGTAGCCGACGAACACCACGTAGAGCATCTGGATGGACGGCAGCATGGCGTAGATGAAGGTCAGAACCGCGGTGGCGCCGAAACCGACCCAGGACAGCGTGCGCATGCGCACCTTGTCCGCGATGATGCCGGAAGGCAGGTACGCGATGACCGCCACGATGGCGTAGCAGGACAGCAGCGCGCCCAGGTCGGCATTGGTGCAACCGAGGCCCTGCATCAGGGGCTCGTAGAAGACGTTCTTCAGGTAAACGGGCGTGTAGATGATGGACGAGCCCATGGAAACGAGGACGATGAGGAACCACTTGTGGAAACCGCTCAGGTCCTTGTAAGTGACTTCGCCCTTGCTCTTTGCGAGCAGAGACATTGTGGGATCCTTTCTTCGTGCAGGTTCGCCCGGTCCGTTACCGGGCGGTCGGTGCGGCTTGACGCCGGTGAACGCGAAGGGGAAGGAAGCTGTTCGGGAAGCCTTCCCCTTCGCGGGGAGAAAAGAAGCGGGAGGTTACTTGCCCTGCCAATTCGGCGTGCGCTTCTCGACGAAGGCTGCGGGGCCCTCGATGCCGTCCTCGGTCTTCTCGATGAAGCGGTAGGCGGCGTCGCAGTAGCGCATAGCGTCCTCTTCGGACATCTGGGAGGCGGCGTGCACGATCTGCTTCGTGAACTTCAGGGACAGCGGAGCGTTCTTGGCGATCGTGGAAGCGATCTCCAGAGCCTTGTCCATGAGCTCCTCGGCCGGCACGACGTAGTTGACGAAGCCGATCTCCTTGGCCTCGTCGGCATGCACCAGGCGAGCGGTCAGCAGCATGTCCATGGCCAGCTTGCGGGGGACGTCGCGAGCCATGCGCACCAGGCCGCCGGTGGAGGCGATCAGGCCGACCTTGGGCTCGGTCAGGCCGAAGCGGGCATGCTCGGCAGCCACGACGATGTCGCAGGAGACGGCGATCTCCATGCCGCCGCCGGCGGCAACGCCGTTGACGGCGCAGATCGTCGGCTTCGGGCACAGACGGTCGGTGATGCCGCCGAAGCCGTGGTCGGTGACGGTCATGCACTCGCCGCCGCTGGACAGCTCGGAGAGGTCCTCGCCAGCGCAGAAGGCCTTCTCGCCGGTGCCGGTGACCACGATGACGCGAACGCGGTTATCCTTCTCTGCCTTGTTCATGATGTCTTCCATGGTGGCAGAGGTCGCGCCATTGATGGCGTTGCGCTTCTCGGGGCGGTTGATGCGCATGATGAGCACGCCGTCCTCGCGAAGGTCGGTGACGACCTCTTGGGTTCCGTGGAAATCTGCCATTGCTCCTCCTTTTATATGGATTGCCTTGAGCCGTTTTCGGCGATCTTCGCGCGCCTCGCGTTCTTTATCTGTTGTGGTTTCAGATGCTGTGCGAGAGGCCCGCTCGGCTCGATTTCGATGCTATGGGCCGGGGTATGCGGAAACATCGCCACAACTTCGGTAAAGCGCTAATAGCAAGAAATAGGGGCATCGCCAGAAACTTGCGAGTGGGGTTTGCGGGGTGTCGTCCGTGGCGATGGCGCCAAAATCGAATCGAGCGCTTTTGCGCCCCTTGAGAGGGGCAAAAAGCCCATATAAAGGCATACGTATGCTCTCAACAGGTGTTTTTCACGCATAGTTAAAAATTAAGTAAGCGGGTATTCACGGGTATTTGGCGATGACAGGTGGGGTGAGGGAGCGCAATATCGCCTTGTCACGTAAGCGACCCGCCGAAACGGACAGGCATCACGCAAGCACGGATGCACAACCCGAAAAGGGAAGTTGGAGCGGTCGCTTCGAAGGAAAAGTACCTCTGTAACAAGTGTATGAAGGGAAGGCTCAAGATGAAGATAGCCGCTGCATTCAAGGTGGTTCCTGACGATCAGGACATCAAGGTCGCCGGTGATCGCACGCTGGATTATTCCAAGGCGAAGAACACCATCTCCGTGTACGACCTGAACGCTCTGGAGGTGGCTGCTCAGCTGGCCGCCGAGGTCGATGGCTCCGCCGCTGTGGCCATTACCGCGGGTCCGGCTTCCATCGACGAGGCCAAGCTCAAGAAGAGCGCTCTGGCCCGTGGCGTTGAAGAGCTGTTCATGACCGCCGACGACGCCTGCGCCGGCATGGATGCCAAGGCTACCGCCGCCGAGCTGGCCAAGCTGGTCGCTCAGATCGGCGACGTGGACCTGGTCGTCTGCGGCGACGGTTCCGCTGACAACTACGCTCAGCAGGTCGACGTGCAGCTGGCTTGCAAGCTGGGCTGGCCCGTCGTGAACGCTGCCACGAAGGTCACCTGCAAGGGCGACGTGCTCGAGGTCGAGCGCACGCTCGAGGATGCCGTCGAGGTCGTCGAGGTCTCCCTGCCGGCCGTCGTGTCCGTCACCCCGGATGCCGCCGAGCCCCGCATCCCGGGCATGAAGGACATCCTGGCAGCCGGCAAGAAGCCGATGAACGTTGCCGGTGCCTCCGACGTCGTCGCCGCCGCCATCGAGGTTCTCGACTGCAAGGCTCCCGAGCAGGCCGACCGTAAGCTGGAGATCTTCGACGCTTCCGAGGACGGCGCTATCGACAACTTCGTGGCCGCCATCAAGGCAGCCCTGTAGGCCTAGGCGTAAATCAAGCAAAAGAAAGGCAGAGTGGATACTCATGAAGGCATTGATCATCGCTGAGCACGCAGCTGCGGCCGCAGAGCTGGTTGCAGGCGCTCGCACCATGGCCGACGAGGTCGTGGCCATCTCCTTCGGCGGCGCTTACGAGTGCGGCGCCGACAAGGTGCTCAACATCACCGTTCCCGAGGGTCTGACCGTTGATTCGGCCGTCGAGACCGTCAACGCTGCGTTCGACGCTGAGAACCCCGAGGTCGTCCTGGTGGAGGCTTGCCGCCACATGAAGGTCATCGCCGGCAGCCTGGCGTTCCACGCCGACACTGCCGTCATCACCGACGTCACCGCTTTCGAGGCCGAGGGCGCCAAGAGCATGTACTTCGGCGGCATCGCCGAGCGCGTGCAGAAGGCCGCTGGCAACGTTGCCATCTACACCGTCGGCGCTGGCGTGTTCGATGGCGCCGAGGGTGCTAACGGCTCCGTCGCCGAGCAGGAGTGGGTTGCCCCCGCTCGCCCGGTGAAGGTCGTTTCCTCCCAGGTCATCGAGAAGAGCGGCGTGAACCTGTTCAAGGCCGACGTCGTCGTGGCCGCCGGCCGCGGCTTCGCCGAGGAGTCTCAGCTGTCCCTGGCCAACGACCTGTGCGACAAGCTGGGTGCCGGCCTTGCCTGCTCCCGTCCGCTGACCGAGGGCGTCAACTGGCTGCCGACCGAGCGCTACGTCGGCGTTTCCGGCCTGATGCTCACCCCGAAGGTCTACATCGCCGCGGGCATCTCCGGCCAGATGCAGCACATGGTCGGCTGCAACCGCTCCGGTGCCATCTTCGCTATCAACAAGGACAAGAACGCTCCTATCTTCAAGCAGTGCGACTTCGGTCTGATCGGCGACATCAAGGATGTCCTGCCGGCCATCACTGCAGCCCTGTAAGGGGACTCCTTCCGCACCGCGCTCCTCGCGTAACCCTTGCGCGATAACCTCTCCTAAGGTTCGACCCCTCCAAAGATTCGACCCCTCCAAAAGATGACATCCCCCTTTACATCTTTGCAAACGGAGCGCGGTGCGGGAGTCTCGATAGTTGATTGATTGGCGGCCGTAAGGCCGCCAATGAAAGGATATCTTCATGTCAGATTTCGACATCATCGTCGTGGGATCTGGCTGCGCGGGCGGCGTGGCGGCTTACGTGGCCGCATCCGCCGGCAAGTCCGTCCTGGTCGTCGAGCGCGGCAACTTCGCCGGTGCCAAGAACATGACCGGCGGCCGCATCTACTCCCACTCCCTCAAGCAGGTCTTCCCCGACTTCGAGTCCGAAGCGCCCATCGAGCGCAAGATCACCCACGAGCGCATCGCCATGATGGACCCGAAGTCGCAGATGACCGTCGACTTCACCTCCGCCGAGCTCGGCGAGGAGGGCAAGGACTCCTACTCCGTGCTGCGCGGTCCCTTCGACCAGTGGCTGGCCGAGAAGGCCGAGGAGGCAGGCGCCGAGTACATCTGCGGCATCGCCGTAGAGGAGCTTATCAAGGACGAGTCCGGCCGCGTGACCGGCGTCCGTGCCGGCGACGACGAGATCACCGCCGATGTGGTCATCCTGGCCGAGGGCACCAACTCCATGCTCTCCGAGCGCTGCCTGGGCAACGCCCGTCCCAAGGCCAATCAGATGGCCGTGGGCATCAAGGAGGTCTTCGAGCTTCCCTCCAACGTCATCGAGGACCGCTTCCTGCTCCCCGAGGGCGAGGGTGCGGCCATGCTGTTCGTGGGCGACTGCACCAAGGGCAGCGTCGGCGGCGGCTTCCTGTACACCAACAAGGAGTCCATCTCCCTGGGCCTGGTGGCCACCATCTCCCTGGCTGCCGACGGCAGCCGCAACGAGGTGCCGGTTTACCAGATGCTCGAGGACTTCAAGAACCACCCGGCTGTGGCCCCCATCATCCGCGGCGCCGAGATGGTCGAGCATTCCGGCCACATGGTGCCCGAGGGCGGCTACAACATGATCCCGAAGTACGTCTTCGACGGCTGCCTGATCGCCGGCGAGACCGCGGGTTTGTGCATGAACATGGGCTACCAGGTGCGCGGCATGGACTTCGCCGTGGCGTCTGGCCGCATGGCCGCCGAGGCGGCAGTGGCCGCCATCGACGCCGGTGACACCTCCGCAGCCGGCCTGGCCTCTTACAAGACGGCCATGGAGGGCTCGTTCGTCATCCAGGACCTGCGCACCTTCTCCAAGTGGCCGCACGTCATGGAGGAGTGGGGCAGCATGTTCACCGACTACCCGGTGATGGTCAAGGAGGTCTTCAACGCGATGTTCAGCGTCGACGGCGCCCCGCAGCAGCCGTTGATGAAGCGTATGAAGCCCATCATCAAGAAGCGCGGCATGTTCAAGCTCGGCCGCGAGGTCATGAAGGCGGTGAAGGCGCTGTGAGCAAGGTTTGCGAGATCACGGTCAACGTCGACGAGGCGCTGTCCGTCAACAAGTACGAGGTCGACGAGGAGACTCCGCACATCGAGCTGGCCGAGGACGACGGTTCCGAGGCCTACAACGAGGAGTTCCTCAAGCTGGTCCGCGTTTGCCCTGCGGCCCTGTACAAGACCGATGAGGACGGCGTGAAGTCCTTCGACTACGCCGGTTGCCTGGAGTGCGGCACCTGCCGTATCGCCTGCGAGGGCACCATCGTCAAGAAGTGGGTCAACCCCGGCCCGACGATGGGCATCGAGTACCGCTGCGGCTAGCATCCGCCCCGCGCCGCTTCGGCTTAGGGAACAGCCTGAGCTACAGCGCGCCTTGGCCAGGGAATGACCTACGCCAAAAGCGCCGCCTCGGGCCGGTCGCCTGTCCGAGATGCGGCTTTGGGAGCGATTCCGCACCGTGATGGCGAAAACAATCGCCCGCGCCTGTCCTTGAGCGGCAGGTGCGTGCACAGGCCAGCGTTCACCTTTATTGGTGGGCGCGGGCATTGAAAGAGGGAGGACCTTCGGGCCCTCCCTCTTTTGCGTTTGGAAGAGGGTTTCCGCTGCCTGCTGCCAAAAAATTCGCGAGTGCGTGTAAATGTGGTGTTGGGCTCGCTTTCGAAGCTGTTTTACCTGTCGCTTCGCTTGCGTGCCGATGATTCGAATGCGTTCGTTGCAGAAATCTCATCGTTGGTGAGGATGGTTGCTGATACGAACACGCACTCGCGCAATATTTGGCAGCAACGGTCCGATAGGGCATCGAATCGGGATTCCGGTACCTCGATCTGATACACCACGCTGCCGGGATCGGCGCTTACGATGGTTACCGCCCGGCGGAAATCCTGCTGGGGCGGGATGTTGCTCATCAGCCCTTCGATGAGGTGCGGTGTGAGTTCGGCCATGTGCTGCCTTCTTGTATATCGTCTTCCGTTAGGTAACTTACCCTGTTTGCCGGTGCATGAAGATGGCCGATATGGTGGGAATGGGTAAATCTTAAGGCGTCTTTTGAAATGGCTTGGTTGCGGTCCGTTGTCTAAGGTCTATATGCATATGAATGATTCCCCAAGGCATAATGGCGCTATTATTCGGCGCTCTTCATTGCGCCGATGACCGTTCTGGGGTTGGCGCATCAAATCGATACGTGAATTAAATAGGTCGGAAATAATGAATTGTTCATTAATTTTCCGTATAATCAGCGTAGAGGAGCTGTTTAAACCGTGTTGGCATGGGGTGGAGGACCTCGTGGGGGACTAGGCTGTTCGCAAGGAACGGAGTATACCGATGAACCTGTCTCAGCTGTACTATTTTTCGAAGCTTTCGGAGCTGGAGCATTTCTCCAAAGCTGCCAAAGAGCTCTACATCACCCAGCCCTCGTTGTCTCATGCCATCAAATCGCTTGAGACCGAGCTTGGGGTGCAGTTATTTGAGCGCGAAGGCCGCCGTATGCGTCTTACGGCGTTCGGGAAAGAGTTCGCCACCTACGTCAAGCGCGGGCTTCGCGAGATCGACAAGGGCGTCGAGCGCGCGCAGGAGTTCAATGGCAAGTTGGGCGGCACAGTCAACATCGGCGCGGTGCTTACCGTGCAGGGCGACTATCTTCCGCCGCTGCTCCACGATTTTTCCGAAAACTACGGCAAGGAAGTCAAGCTCAATATGTTTCAGGGCTTCAGCATTCCGCTTGTCGAGGGCTTGGAGAACGACAAATACGATGTGGTGTTCGCTGCGGCAAGGGAGAAGAAACCGAATCTTTGCTATGTGCACGCTGTCTCTCATGAGCTGGTGTTGGTGGTTAACAAGGACAATCCGCTTGCGCAACGCGAATCCATCAGCATCTCCGAGCTTTCCGGCTATGACCTTCATACGTATCGTTTGGGCACGCCTATCGGCGAAGAGGTGAACGACCTGTTGGCCGAGCATAACCTTGCTGCGAAGCATGACTGCGAGGACGAGGTTTCCTTGGGCGGTATCGTTTCCGCCAGGCCCGATGAAATGGCGTTGGCCACGCTTGCCATCGGACTGAAGGCGTTCGGTCATCTTCGCTTCCTTCGCATAAAAGAGGCGCCGCGGGATTTCTATCCGATCTACCTCATTTACAAGCGGGATGCGTACCGCAGCTGCGCTGCCGAACGATTCATCCAATTCACGCAGGACTGGGTGGCCCCCAAGGATGCGATTCCCAGTATCGAGAACTTGGAAGCTGATGCTTGATCAGGGCAAACCTTGCGAAGGGGCGTCTGCTAAGCAGACGCCCCTTTTTTTGTGTTGCTGGCACTTGGGGAGCTGCTGCATGCGAATCTGTTCCTGCGGTTCGATGCCGCCAAAGGGAGACGGTTTGAGCCTGCCGTTCTCGTCGAGGGCGCGAGCTGCTCCCGCACGTAAATCGCCTTCCGCTGCTTAGCAAGCCGTGTCCACGGCAGACGTAGCGGAAGGCGGCAGGGGCCGCCGAGACGGCGATGATCTGACGATCGATAGAGACCCGTCGGCCTTCCCCGAGCGACGATCGGCGGCGGCCTTCGGGGCTTCGCCGCCGATCGCGGTTATCGCGGTCCCCCTCACCTTGGATTTCTGCTTGCGCGGTCGGTTTGCTCTGCTAGGCCTTATCGTCGTCGTCGGAGCCGGTGCGGTTGATGTAGTCGATCAGCTCGGAGCGCTTGTGGATGCCCACTTTCTCGTAGACGTGGCGGATGTGGGTGTTCACCGTATACGGCGAGATGACCAGCTTCTTCGCCACGTTGTCCGTGGTAAAGCCGCGGGCGATGAGCATGACGATCTCGGTCTCGCGAGCCGACAGCGAGAACTCGGCGGCCAGCTCCTTGATGCGGTGCTCTTGGCTGGATTCCGTTGCCGGGGGCGCCATGAGCTGGGTGATGTTGTACTCCTGTCGCACCAGCGGGATGATGACGGCGGCAAGGATGCACACGAATATCAGCGATGTAGGCTCGGTTGCCACCTTGGCGAACGCGGGGTTCGCCTCGTAGTAAAGCGCGATGGCGTTGCCGACTGCGATGCCCAGGCGGATGAACGCTCCGCTGAAGCCGAATGCGAAGCCGATGGGAACGTAACCTTTCACTCCCAGCACGCCGAAGTACATGACCAGCAGCACCTCGAAGATGGATACGGCCGCCAGCACCACGAAGAACGACGGGACGAAGAAACGCTCACCCATCAGGAACAACGCGAACGACGCGATGGCCACGATGATAAGCCAGGGGAAGGTGCGGTAGATGTTCAGGCGGTCGTTGGTCAGGCCGCAAATCACGCCGATGATGCACAGCAGGGTTGCGCCGCCGATGGAGCCGAACGTGAAGGCGTACTCGCCGTACGGCAGGTTCTCCCAGGGGATGATGGCGACCAGGAAATAGCAGGCCACCGATGCGACGAACGTGGTGCCGCACACCACGATCATGGGCTTCAAGGCGCGGTTCGCGGTGCTTTTCGGCAGCAGCGTGGGGTAGGGCATGTCCTTGGCGATGGTGGCGCCGCGTGCGAACAACAGGCCCGCGGCAAGTGGCATGAGCGCGATGAACACCGAGGATACCCCGGTGGGAAGGACGAAGCAGATCAACGAGCATACCAGTGTGACCAGGCCGACCGTGGTACCGATATAAGACACGGAGAACGACGTCTTCGTGCGCGAGTACAGCTCGCCCCACATGACCCATAGGATGGCGTTCGTGATACCGACCACCACGGCAAGCGCGTAGGCGATAAGGTCGGTGGGAAACGAGAACGCGAACAAGGTGAGCGCAAGCGTCGATATGACCGCCGCGGCGGTAGCGGTCCAGAGCATCCAGGGGATATTGCAAAGGCGGTGCTTCCTGCCTAGGGCGAAGGCGATGACGATGAACGAGACCGCAGCTGCAACGAGCGCGATCAACCACGACTGCGTCACGCAATCGTCGAGCAGCTGCGCGCCGACGAACGAGTCATGCAGGAACCATAGGTTATAGTGCCATGCAAGCAGCAAAGCGAAGCCGACGAACCTGCGGGTCGGGTGGTCGGGAGAGTTTATCTCCGACTCCACCTTCTCCGGCACAAGTTCCTTGATATTCATGTGCGTTAACCCCCTCTAGCGCATGTCGAATAGCTAGCGGACAACCCCATATATTGGCAATCGGACAGGTGCATGATCCGAAGCTTTGATTGTATCGTGTTCCCGTAATATTTCGAGTATGTTTCAGTAAAGTATGCTAATTTCTGATGGCTTTCCTGCGGATGATGCTTCTCGGGTCGGAATCGTCCGGACGAACCCGTTAGGCGGTGCGGCCCGGCTAGCGCCAATGGACCCCCTGACATCCCATGTGGATTCCGTGCGGGCGAACATGGGGAGTCAATCAACAGACTATGATAGTCAATAGGTAGACCAATCCGAATGGAGGCAAAATGCTGCCAGAGGAATTCTCTAAGGAAATGTGGGACTGCTGGCGCGACGTTGCGGTCGCGTACAGCGCATTCGCTAAGAACATGGGCGTCGACACCAGCGAGCTGTACGTCGTCGAT
This sequence comes from uncultured Coriobacteriaceae bacterium, assembly GCA_900550055.1. Taxonomy (GTDB): domain Bacteria; phylum Actinomycetota; class Coriobacteriia; order Coriobacteriales; family Eggerthellaceae; genus Senegalimassilia. The sequence continues at coordinate 17,778 of URQU01000031.1, forward strand.
GCCCTTTGGGATGAGCCCGAAGGCTGTTCGCAACGGTCGATCTGCGAGCTGTGCGACATGGGCAAGCAAACGGTCAGCGCTATCTGCAAGCGCGAGCGGATCATGGCGCTCACCGACGAAGGGCGCGAGCAATGGCGCCTGCCCGTCGAACGCATGCGCGAGCTTGAGCTGAAGGCCGCCGCTGCAATCAGCTCCGAGGAGGCCGAGCTGTTCGTCAAGGTCGTCAGGCTGTATGCGAAGACGTTCCAAGAAGGGGTGCAGCAATGAGCCCGTATGCGCTGCTGGGCTTGTCAGTGCTCTTCGAGGTGTTCGGCGACACGTGCATGAAGCTCTCCGACGGTTTCCGCCGCAAGTTTCCCGTCCTCGGCATCGCGGTGGGCTACGCCGTGTCGTTTTACGCGCTTTCGCACGTGTTCGCGTCTTTGCCCTTGGGTTTGGCGTACGCGATTTGGACAAGCGCGGCGGTGGCTCTGACGGCCGTGGTCAGCCGCATCGTGTGGAAAGAGAAGTTCAACGCGAAGAAGATCGCGGGCGTTGCGCTCATCATCGTCGGCGTGGCGTGTTTGCGATTGGGGGCGATGTGAGTGAAGAGCGCACCGATCGTCCAGCTGTCGTTCGCCATCGTGTCCGAGGTGTTCGGCACCACGTTCATGAAGATGTCCGAGGGTTTCACGCACCCGGCGTTCGGCCTTGCCACTGCCGCGTGTTATGTCACATCGTTTGTGCTGCTGACGCTTGCGCTGAAGCATTTGAGCCTGGGGATGGCCTACGGCATCTGGGGCGGCGTCGGCACCCTTTTGACCACGCTCGTCGGCATCGTCGTATGGGACGACCCGTTCTCCGCTATCGTGGGAATCGGCATGATAGCGGTGGTGGCGGGCATAGCCCTGCTCAGCAAAGGCACCCAAGAGGCTGAGGAGGCCGCCGCAGCCGAAGCGGCAAAAGAGACCGCCTAGCCCGGACACTTTGGGGACGTGTTTTTATGTGTCCGGAATGCGCCGCCGTGGCGGCAAGGCGAAGAAAACCCCTATGAGGAAAGCGACAGCACCCGAGCACCATGCAGATTCCTAAAGCGAAGAAGACGGCGAAACGGGCGATTGAACTCGTGCATCTCATCGCGGCGCTGTGTTTCCCTGCGTTATCGCGCTGCTCGTTCTTTCCGTGTTCAAGCCCGGCAGGAAAAAGCCTGGGAAAGCGAAAGCCGCAAGCTGCTAGCTGTTTCTCTGATTGGTCCGAATTTGAACAGGTTTGAGATTTTGGAGATTGCTTAGGGCTGCGCAACATTGCATCATGGCGTTCAGGAATAGACAAGCGTCCAAAGCAAGGCGTGTGGCAAGAAAGCATACGTGAAAAGGCACGGTGAGCTGCTGTGATGGGTTGTGGCGTTTTGCCGCGAGGATAACGGCTCGTTGCCGGAACTCCGAACGCGGCAGCATATGCGCTAAGCTTCGCTTAGCGAAATCCAAGGGGCAGGGAGGCTGCGGTCGCCCTGCCCCTTATCGTGCTTTCCGTTTGCGATGCCGGCCACGGCGGCCGGGCGAAGGAGTTGACCAGGTTGGGGATTGCGTCGGGTGCCGGCAAGGCCGCGCGAAGCCTTTCGCGCTACGTGAAGGAGAACCGCACGCTGGTGGTGACGTCGGTGTGCGCCATCGTGCTGGTGATGCTGCTGGAGAACGTGCTCGACAAGGAGAGCATGAAGCTCGATGCGGCGGCATGGTGGCTGTTCGGCGAGCAGCTTCGCCAGCCGTGGCTCACGCCCATCATGGAAAGCTTCTCGGCGCTGGCCACGCCGGTGACGTTGCTCGTGGTGCTCGGCGTTGCCGCGGCCTTCACGCCGGTCAAGCGCCCGGGCTGGTGCAACGTGCTGAACTTGGGCCCGGTCGTGCTGCTGAACCAGGCGATGAAGTTCGTCATCCAGCGCCCGCGCCCCGATGTGCTGCGGCTGGTCGACGTGTCCGGGTTCAGCTTCCCCTCGGGGCATTCCATGGCCGCGATGGCCGTTTTCGGCCTGCTGGCGTGGTGCGTATGGCGCTATGAGCGCAACCCGCGTCGCCGCATCGCGCTGATGTGCCTGTTCGCGCTGGTCATCGTGATGGTCGGCATAAGCCGCATCTACCTGGGGGTCCATTACGCCAGCGACGTCCTGGGCGGCTTCTGCGTCTCGACCATCTGGCTGGTGCTCTACACGAAGGTCATAGCCCCGGCGTTGGGGTTGATCGAGTAGGATGCGGGGTGCCCCTCCCTTCTC